>DATMFU010000066.1:0-3726 GCA_035556015.1 Niallia sp.
TGCAGTAGAAATTTTCTCTATGAAAGCACAAGGTATGGTTATGATATTAACCATTAGCGAAAATGAAATAAGTGATGAAGAAGAGGATATTCTTTCAGATGGTTTTCTCGAAATGCAAGTATCCGTTGAGGAGACTATTGATATATTGTATGAATTTAAAGATATTGAAGACGTAATAAATGTTATAAAGCAATTGCATAGTAATGGATATGTAGGTGGTTCATTATATAATATGGATGAAATATATTATCTGTACTTTTCTACAATCTCTTCTGATAAAGAAGAACAAATTATTGCTATTTTAAGTGAATATGGTGAATGTAGTTTAAAAAGCATTTATGTTATAGAAGAATATGGAATTACGGTGCAAAAAGACAGTGCTATTCAAACGCTAAATTCCTTCTTTTGAAATACAGTTTATAAGTTACAGGGAAAGTTTTGTAAAGAAAGAAATCAAAACTTCCTTGTATTTATTTACTTTATCTTTACATAGAATATTTAATAAAATTAGTGACTTATGTAATTTAATATAGAAGAAAAAGTAATAAAAGATTACATAAAATTTTACAAAGTTGAGCATTGGTAAAAAGTATGGAAAGTGTTAAAATAAAAGTAAGTAAGAAATAAGCAATTACTAAAAATCACTTATCATAAGTAACAGATTGAAAATGTAAAATATTTAGTAAGGAAAAATGTTATTTATGGAGAGTGAGGTAGGACAAAGTACAAGAGAATGGAATATACTTATAGTAGGTAACTAAATAGTAAAACCATTTAACCATAGTAAAAAAGGTGAATAAATTTAGATAGGTTAAAATACCTAATAAATCATTATTCACTCCACAGTAAGATGGAATATTCTTTGGTATTAAGTAAAATTAATTATTCTTAATAAGAAGAACTACAGTCATTAATAGTAGTTTTTTAGGAGGATTTATTGATGGTAGCCAAAAAGTCTAACGAGAAGAATCATGTAGAAGAGCAACACGACGTATTGAAATCAACACAGACTATCATTCATAAAGCTTTAACGAAACTAGGTTATTCAGATGAAGTTTATGAATTGTTAAAAGAACCAATTCGGATGATGACAGTTAAGATACCAGTGAGAATGGATGATGGTACTGTAAAAATCTTCACAGGCTACCGGGCTCAGCATAATGATGCAGTAGGTCCGACAAAGGGTGGTATTCGTTTTCATCCTAATGTATCAGAAACAGAAGTAAAAGCACTTTCTATTTGGATGAGTTTAAAATGTGGAATTGTCGACCTTCCATATGGTGGAGGAAAAGGCGGTATTGTGTGTGATCCTAGGGACATGTCTTTCCGAGAACTAGAAAGATTAAGTAGAGGATATGTTAGAGCAATTAGTCAAATAGTTGGTCCAACAAAAGATATACCAGCGCCTGATGTTTTTACGAATTCACAAATTATGGCATGGATGATGGACGAGTATAGTCGAATAGATGAATTTAATTCGCCAGGATTTATAACAGGAAAACCGCTTGTTTTAGGTGGATCTCAAGGAAGAGAGACAGCTACTGCAAAGGGAGTAACTATTTGCATTAAAGAAGCAGCAAAGAGAAGAGGTATTTCCATTGAAGGTGCAAGGGTGGTTGTACAAGGTTTTGGAAATGCTGGTAGTTTCTTAGCGAAATTTATGCATGATGCTGGTGCAAAAGTAATTGGTATTTCTGACGCTTATGGTGCATTGCATGATCCTGAAGGGTTAGATATCGACTATTTATTAGATAGAAGAGACAGTTTCGGTACTGTGACCAATTTATTTAATAACACTATTACGAATAAAGAATTATTAGAGCTTGATTGTGATATCTTAGTTCCAGCTGCAATTGAGAATCAAATAACAGAACATAATGCACATAATATTAAGGCAAGTATTGTGGTAGAAGCTGCAAATGGACCTACCACTTTAGAAGCAACGAAAATTCTTACTGATCGAGGTATTTTATTAGTACCGGATGTATTGGCTTCGGCTGGCGGTGTTACCGTTTCCTATTTTGAATGGGTTCAAAATAACCAAGGCTATTATTGGACAGAAGAAGAAGTAGAAGAAAAGCTAGAAAAGAAGATGAGTAAGTCCTTTGAAAATATTTATGAAACCGCTCAAACTAGACGTGTAGATATGAGACTAGCTGCATATATGGTTGGTGTCAGAAAAATGGCGGAAGCTTCTAGATTCCGTGGTTGGATATAAAACATCAGAAAGATAACTCATATTTATAAATATTTCTATGATAGAAATAAAATTACTTGTATCTATTGATGAATCATAAAAAATCTCCTATCCTATAGATAGGAGATTTTTGTTTTTATTTTTAATCAAAATGTTTTTGTTTATATTATATTTTCATCCTATATGTTTGTTATATCTATATAGATTGAATGTTTTCGTATATTAGTTAGGAGTGAAAGACATGGAAAAAAAGGATGCAATAATTGTTGGAGCTGGTCCATGTGGTCTGGCTGCAGGTATTGCTTTAAAGGAAATCAATTTAAAGCCATTAATTATTGAAAAGGGAAATGTTGTAAATGCAATACATGGTTATCCTACTCACCAAACCTTTTTCAGTACAAGTGAAAAATTGGAAATCGGCGATGTAGCGTTTTTAACAGAACAATATAAGCCAAATAGAAATCAAGCACTAGTATATTATCGAGAAGTTGTAAAAAGAAAAAACTTACAAATTAATGCCTACGAAGAAGTTTTAGAAGTGGAAAAAACAGGAGATAGTGAATTTATTGTAACGACATCAAAGGCTAAGTATATAACTCCTTATGTTATTGTTGCTACTGGATACTATGACCATCCTAATTATATGAATGTTCCAGGAGAAGATTTAAAAAAAGTAATGCATTATTTTAAAGAAGCTCACCCATATTTTAACCACGATGTTACTGTGATAGGTGGAAAAAATTCTTCAGTAGATGCTGCCATCGAACTTGTGAAGGCTGGAGCCAGAGTTACAGTTCTATATCGCGGAAATGAATATTCACAAAGTATTAAGCCTTGGATTTTACCAGAATTCGAATCATTAGTTAGAAACGGTAAGATAAAAATGGAATTTCAAGCAAATGTAGTCGAAATAAAAGAACAGTCATTGATATATGAAGTAAATGGAAATCACAAAGAAATAAAGAACGATTTTGTATTTGCGATGACTGGATATCATCCCGATCACAATTTCTTAAGGAATATGGGAGTGGAAATTGAGTCTGATACTGGAAGACCATTGTTTAATCCTGAAACAATGGAGACAAATGTCAAGGGGATATTTATTGCAGGAGTAATTGCAGCTGGAAATGATGCAAATGAAATATTTATTGAGAACGGAAGATTCCATGGTGGACAAATAGCAAATGCTATAAAACCAGGTTTGTAATAAATATATAGATAGGAGAAAAGGGGACACTAAATGTTGGCAATACTTTCTGCCGGAATTGCTCCTGGTTTGGCATTAATGAGTTATTTTTATTTAAAAGATAAATATGACTCAGAACCCATTTCACTTGTGCTTCGATCATTTATTACTGGAGCACTACTGGTATTTCCGATTATGTTTATACAGTATGTACTACAGGCCGAGCATGTTATACCTGAAGGATTATGGAGTTCTTTACTAGCTACTAGTTTATTGGAAGAGTTTTTTAAATGGTTTATTTTATTATATACAGCTGTAAAACATATTGATTTTGATGAACCAT
>DATMFU010000067.1:0-2077 GCA_035556015.1 Niallia sp.
TATCGCTGCCATAGTATCTGTTTTTCTTACTGTACTTCATTATATCGGTTATGAGTTTTATATTATTTTTAGTTTAATAGAATGGGCTACTAAATTTGTTTTGCCTTGGGTAGTTTTGTATTGGCTTGTTAGAGCAATAAAAGTATTTGAGAAAAAAGGTTAAAGCTTCGTCTATTAAACAGCCGAAGCACTTATCCATGTACAAGGATAAGTGCTCTTTTTCATAATTAATGACATAGGTCATATGGTAAAATAACTCCGAAAGAAGACAATACCAAAGAAGACTCATCTCATTCGTTAAAAAAAATGGATAGAGCCACAATTCATTCATCTATGGATTGACTGGATTAAGAACCAGTATGGACAGTTCAGAGTATTATTTTCATTCTCTGTGGTGCAACGACGATTTTATTACTGCATGGATGGCTAACGGGGGCAAGATTTTAACAAGTGGTTGCGGCAGCAACTCCTTTTTTTATTGTTCTAAGGAGCAAGATTATGTAACAAGTATATATAGGGGGAAGAAAATGAAAAGAATAATAGCCATTGGATTTATATTTTCCATAATATTTATAACTGAGTGTGTAAAAGAGCAAACATTTGAAGAATTTTTTCATCAAAAAATGGAGGAAATGCACGTAGGAGAAGAAAATTATTCGTATACTCTGGTTCATACAGAGTTAAATGTAGTTCACGAAGCTGATGCTATCGCAGTGTTTAAGGAACTTAATGAACGCGGAGAATAAATATTCATAGCTTACTTTCAAAAGAAAGATAACCTATGGGAATGGAAACATACAAGAGGAACAGAATGGGATACAGCTCACAAATGGTCTGCAATGCACGAGATACCATATATCTACTCAGGAGGAATTTGTGACAATGATATTAATGAAATTTATGCTGGTGGAGAAAAAGCAAATATTATTAATGTAGAAGGAAAAAAAAGGTTTTGGTATGCTATCAGTCCTTCTGAAGAAGTTGAAGTAAAGTTTGTAAGAAAAGATGGCACAGAGGAAATAGTAGAATCAATTGATGAGGAAATGCTAAGAGATTGAGGGAAATAATAGTTGTAATTAAATTAACGGGTAGCGCTAGTTTTACAAGAAAATATTGATATTCAACAATATAAGCGCTTTTCTTGAACAATGAAAAAGTGCCTTTTTCTGATTTGAAAAATATAGAATTAATGGAATTTGCGAAGCAAAATAAAAAGTTTTTAAGGATAAAAAATTCACTATTTCTTATCCTGTTCAAGTATTTCAATTATTCTATCAAGCTTTTGCTCGATGTCGTCAGATTTATTCGGTTGCTGTTGCTTTGTGATTAGTGAACGAACAACAAAAAAGACAACAAAAAACATACCAAAAATAAAAAGAAACATTATCAGTTGAAATATTACATCACCGGCATTCAAGTTCAAATTAATTCTTACCTTTACAATTTTTAGGTGTATTATAACATGATTTTTTACTGCGTAGTTTGCATAAATAGTGAAGGAGTGATCTTCAATAATTGAGTGATTATCTTGAAAAGGGCGTCATTTTATTTTTTTCTTCTTTATATCTATGTATATACCTATTTAACACATTTACAAAAACTGGTTGACAATGAACTAATTCAAACATTAGAATATACATATATTAGCGTATTAAGGCAATAATACACCAAGTGTTACATTGTTCTAATACATTAACTACATATTTTTTTGTCTATAGTGTATTAATAGCATAATACATTAATACACCTGATAAAGAAATTTAGGAGTTGGGGTCATGAATTTTAATAATAGGGAGCCTGTGTACATTCAAGTTATTCGCCATTTTAAAGAGCAAATGGCATCTGGGAATCTTGAACCAGGGCAAGAAATCCAATCAAGAAGAGAATTGGCAAGCAAGTTGAAAATTAATCCAAATACTGTTCAAAGAGCTTATAAAGAAATGGAGGATCAAGGTTTGATTTATACGGAACGAAATTCCCCAAGTCGCATTACAAAGGACAAACAAATCTTACAAGAAGTAAGAGAAGAACTTATATTACAAGCTGTAGATTCTTTTATAACCTCGGTGCGCTCTAT
>DATMFU010000068.1:0-37609 GCA_035556015.1 Niallia sp.
TTTAGATTTTATTTTTTGAAGCGTTACCAAAAAATATTCATTGTGAAGTATTGTTCTATCTATAGAAAAAGCGTCTTGCAAGTGCAAGACGCCTTTTCATCTATTCAATTCAATTTAGAGGAGGTTAAAGTAGCAACTAGAATATATCGCTCTGGTGCATCTCCTATATAATAAAATGGGTAGCAGGTAGTAACAGTTAGAGTAGCAGTTGGTTTTGGGACTATAACCGAGCGATCATCTTTCTCGACAATACGGACATTTTTGACTTTGTAAGTGAATTCACCTGCAGTAGTCGTGACAACAAGAAGGTCACCTTTCCCCACCTCACCTAAGCGTCGAAATATCGTATCTCTATGACCGGAAAGAACCGAGTTATCCTCCTCACCAGGCATTACACTCCCTGCGAAATGCCCTATTCCTTTTTCTAATTCCTCTTCATCTGATCCATGATAGATGGGAAGAGTTGTTTCTAGTTTTGGAATATAGAGGCTCCCGATTTTATCGCCCTTTTTAGGTGCAACAGGATATAGCTCATTTTCCTTGTTCTCTTCTGTATTTGTTACTTGTTTACTCCCTTGTTCCTCTACATGCTTATTGGAAAATTGCTCTGATTTAAACAGAAAGTAACCTCTAAGGTAAGTGAAAGCATTAGTAGTACTAATCCAACCACCAACTAGTAGAAGGAGCAGAGCAATAACAATAAGATATTTTGATGATTTATTTAACCTTTTTGCAGTAGATTTTCGTTTGTCCATATTAAAACTCTTTTTTTCTATTCCTTTGTAGCAGGACAAATCCACCTAATAAAATGAATAATCCAATCAATGTATTTTGTAGATAATTACCTGCTGTATTAGGTAACTTGGCTCCTTTAACTGTTTGTTTCGCTTTCGTTCCTTTAATAGCTGATTTTGTTTCTTTCACCTTTTCTAAGATTACTTCTGCTTGTTTGATGTCTTTTCCAGTTTCTTTGATAACTTCGCTACCAAACATATCAGCAGTGAATAAAATATCAGCTAAAAACTTATTTTCTTTGTTATAAATTTCTAATAAAAGGTCTGCACCATTTACGGAATCTAATGATAGTAGTTTGCTTATTGTAATAGCTTCTTTTTGTCCATCTTTTACAAGATAATAATGGATATCTAATTGAAGAATATCCAGCATTTCCGTAAAAATACTTAAAATTTCTGCAATTTGTTCAGCTGTAAGCTCTTCTGCTGATTCAAAATCTTCAAAAGCTATCATTCTATCACTTAACGCTACTAATCGATCTAGGATTGTGGAATCTTCCCAATTGAGTTGCTCTAAATGGGTGAATAAATTATCTATTTCCTTCTCAGTTAGTCCGATTTCGGAAAATAGATCATACATTTCTTCATCAGAAATCATACCATTTACATATAGATCAAGGGTAAAGTCTAAATCCTCCACATAATCATAGTATTCTAGTGAATCATCGTATTTATTTAAATATGCTTCCAACTCTTCAACAGAGGAGAAATTATATTTAATTAATAGTTCCTTTAAGTTTTCATCATTTATCGGTGTGCCAACCATTTCATTTAGATAGAAATCAACAAAATCATATAATTCTTCACTAAAAATGAGGTATTCTCCATCTAAAACATCCTGACCTTTTTCGATATCACCATTTTCAATAAGAAGTTCATTTAGTTCTTCTCTAGTTAGGTCAAAGTCTGTTAATACAACTTGAATAGATTCCTCTGTTAAAGGAGTGCCAAGTTCATCTATATAGTAAAAGTCATCTAATGTCCAACCTTTACTAGTTAAATAATGGATATAATCTTCTTTCTTCCAATTAATTTCTTTTAAAAATTTCTCGAATTCTTTTTCATTTGGTTCGATGGCAAAAGCCACTTGTGGAATAAGGGTAAAACAAAGTGAAATGGAAAGTAAAAGTGCCAATAATTGCTTCATAAGCTCCCCCTCGGAAATATTTAGTATTATTACCAAATAATTATAATTGGTAGAATGAAATATTGATATAGAATAATTTACAAATTCTAAATTTAATATAATTTTTAGTTTGTGAATGAAGGGGACTTAAGGTGATAAATAAAATACTACTTCTAAATTTGCCTCAACAGTTAATTGACCTCCTTCAATACTAGTAGAAAATTGATTCATTTGCGTTTTAGCTAATGGAATAGGGGTGTTGTTAGAGGGGAGTTCTGATACTTTTTTAGGAACGGGGTCTAATTTACTTGGAAATGTTTGAGCTATTGCTTGGGCTTTCATGAGAGCATTTTCCATTGCCTTTTGTAATGCCTGCTGATAAAGCGCATTGCGATTCGATACATCAAATTCGATATTTGTAACTTGATTAGCGCCACTTTGAACAGCTAAATCTACAATCGGCCCTGTTAAGTTGAAATCTTCCACAAGGATAGACAACATGTGCTTAACTTGGTAACCTTTAAAAACTTGGTTGTTGTCTATATAGTCATATTGAGGAAATATCGTATAATCTACCGTCTGAATATTATTTCTTAGTATCCCATTATTAACTAAGTTATTAACCAATTTTTGTTGAATGACGGCATTTTCCTTTTGAGCAATAGATAAATCAGTGTTCTCTGTAATAATACCTATGGTGATTCTACTAACCTGAGGTACAACCTGAATAAGTCCACTTCCATACACCGTTATACTTTTGTTAGCATGCGGTACTATATTAGTTGGCATTCTATACATGTTTTTTCTACCTCCTAGAATAAATAGTTCAATTATAGATTTATATGAAGGGAAGAGTGTACTGTTTACAGGAATTTTCTATATTCCTTTAATAAAAGACATTTTACAGGAGAGAAATAAGTTATACGCTTTTCTAATCGTTCAAAAGATATCAAAAAATAATTATTTCTGTAACAGAAAAGATAAAATGGTATCTATGGTAAAAGAATATCTCTATTATGTAACCTTTAGAAATTATGGAAAAAGGAAAGGATCACAACGCACCGTACAATAATGATGCCAACATGGAGTAATCAAATTACTAATGCTAGCTATTGTATATGTGTCATGATCCTTTGTGAAGGGGATAGATAAGCGATTAGGGAGAAATTATGTTTTGTTTATCCTACTCTTGATTGATCATTTTCTTCGTTTGGCCAATTTCCTATAAATTCCTCTACGTTATAGTGGAAGAAATCATTTAATTTTTCTTCTCTATCATCTAGAAATAATTCATCTGTAATAGCTGATACAATTTTAGGAATTCCATATCTCATTCCAGAGAGTGCAGAAGCAGTTAAACCACAGCTAATTAAAGCAGAGTAGTTATAGGAATAAATACCATGTAATAGATTTTCTCCCTCTGGAGTTCGACTAGTAAAGGAGAAACCAGAGCTTAAATATGGATGTGCATCAAGTATGGATGAGGCAATTTCTTTTGGAGCTGTATATTTATCTTTCCATCTAGCGATATGTTTTTCTACTAATCTAAGTTCAGGTCGTAACTTTGGATCTGTTAGTAGACCTGTGCTTATTATAAGAAAATCGAAACTAAATACACCTTTTGGCGTAGTCACGATTGCTCTGTTGCCATCGTCTTCTACATTCAACCATGGAGATCCTAGGTGTAGTTTAAAACCAGGCCATGATAGAGCACGATTAAATGTATCATTTGTCGGGGGTTGATTATGTTGAAGAAAATGAGCTATAGCAGCATACTTTTCTTCATCGGACAATGCGGAAAAGTGCTCAATCATACCGGACACTTCCATCTGACGGATAGGGTTAATCCTCTGTATTTGCTCTCTGCGTATAAATACATGGGCTTCTTGTACTCCATTTAGCAAAGCGTAATTTGCATTGTCATATGCGGAGGCTCCTCCACCTAATATGGCTACTTTTTTTCCTTTAAGTTTAGTGAAGTCGATTTCTTTAGAAGTATGAGCATATAAATCTCTTGGTAATGCTTCAGAAATCATGGAAGGAACATGCCATTGCCCACCTCCTTGAATTCCAGTAGCAAGGATAACCTTCCTTGTAAGTATTATTTGAGAAGTACCAGATTTTTCAACATGTAACCGATGGAGTCCTCTTTCAATTGGTTCTATGAATGTAAGCTTAACTTCATTTTGAACAGGTAATTGAAGAGTTTTTCGATACCATTTTAAATAATTCATCCAATCCCCTTTAGGAATTTTATCGACCTTATCCCAACCCTCTTTTCCAAATTGTGCTTCCCACCATGAACGAAATGTGAGAGATGGAATACCGTAGTCAATGGAAGTTAAATGTTTTGGTGTTCGAAGAGTTATCATTCGTGCATACGTTTCCCATGGTCCTTCTTTTCCTTCTCTGTTTTCATCAATGATTAAAATATTCGATACTCTTTCACGAAGCAATCCGAAGGCAATTCCTAAACCAGATTGACCTCCACCGACAATTACTACATCATAAACATGTCCCTCGGAATGTTTTTTTTGTTTTACCCAGTCTGGGCCACCATAGTTAAGATAAGAAAGATCTGTTTTTACTCTTTCATTTAGTTTTTCTAAACTCATTTGTAAATGCCTTCCTCTCATATATTCCAATTTAGGAACATTTTCTATTTAGAGTTACTAACTTCTTTTTTATTTAATATAACATTGTATGTTAGTTTATTTGACATTGTTCTTGCCATTATATTAACATTTCCTTCACTAAATTGTATGTTTAATATATCTAAATTTTCGGAAAAATTTTAGTCAATACGTAGAAAAGAACAGAAATGAGTTATATGCTAAAAATATTCTAAATGGGAAAGAGAGTGAAGAATTATAGTTATACATTCTAACCTTTATTATCTTTTATCCCAACGCTTATTGCTTTATGCCTCCATAATAGCTCACTAATTTCTAACTTTTGCTCATTTGGGCATTCAATAATAATGGTTACTTCATTCTGCTTTATTGGTTTAGTTAATGATTTTTTTCGGTTAGTAAAGTAATAAATGCTATATCCAATAGAGAAACCAATAATTGCAGCAAGAACCCCTGTAATAATAGGACCTAAAAAGAATTTAAATCCTAAGCTTGAACCAATTACAGCTAAGCCAGTGGCAAATGCTATCCCGATTTCAAATGAAGAAGAATGGATGTCTTTCAATTGATTTTTATTAGATCGAACAGGCAGATACTCATTCATAAAAATGACCAACATTTTCTCAGCCGGTATTCCCCTTTTTTCAATTTGTGAAAGAGCAATCTCCATATCAATTGATTGATAAAATGTCCCAACTATAATCATGTTTGCACCTCTTATAAACGAAGTTTGGAACCTGAATATCTTTTACTTAACCTATCCTTTTGTGATTCATCAAACAACTTATTATGATCACGACAGGTTACAAAGGCAAAATATACAGAACCACCTAATACAGATGGCATAAATGAAAGCCAATGTGGATGCAATATTCTGAGGGAACTTTCAAAATCCCCTGTAATTAGTAGAACAATCGCCATATGGGCGTGAGAAAGTAATATGTAAACCCACCACCAGAAAATCGAATAAAAGGCTAAAAATATTCTTTGGTTGTAAAGTTGTCCTAAACCTGGAAAAAGAAAGGAATGAAGGGCGCTTATTAATGGATTCTTTTTACTTAAATAGGATACTTCTGCTGGGAAAATTTCAAAACTAGGGATAGTTGGCTCTGCTAATTTTGATAACGTATTTAGTTGGACAGCACCTCGATAACTGTCAGCAATAGTAACTAAGTAGATCAATATATAACCAAGCATCCAATCTAAATTTAGGGTTGCCTTTGCTAATTCTATTTCTCCGCAAAAGGAATAAACCATTGCCTCATTAAGATTTGCGCCGGTATTAATAATTACTTCTAATAGGCTAAGTAAGGTTGCTCGTAAATATTGGTTAAGAATATAGTGTCCAAATCCTGGGAATACAGCAGACCACCATGCAACCATATAGGGATTATGATACGAAATATGTGTAACACCTGAAGTGCTATATCTAGCTTTAGAATTAAGAAAAATTGAACTCATGTACATACCTACTTATCATTTGAATACAACTGTAGGTTATGGGAATATGGAATTTTATATACATATGATTAACAAAAATTAGGTGGTTGGTGAAATATTTGACTATTAGGCTTATATATACTAGAATAAATGTATAAAGTTTTCTTAATTACATACTCCAAAGGGGAGTAGCTTACAGTTATGTCGTCAATACGTGATTTTTTAATCGCCGGCCTAACTGGCAACGAAAAGTTGTTTGCGAGACCTTTGCCGAATAATGGTAAAGGATTTAATATGTCTAATTCAGACCTTTACCAATTTGGTAAAGGTCTTTTTGCTTTTAAAGGGGGAAAAGAAAGGATTTATTTATGAAATTTGGGTAAAGTCTAATAACAATATAAAAACTACTCTAGGGGGAACATTAGATGAAAAAATTACTATCAGCTATTCTTACATTAGGATTAATTCTATCTCCAGTTGGTAATGTGATTTACCAAGATACGACAACAACTACAGTGGAAGCTAAATCGTATAAATCTGGTAAGAGAAGTTTCAATAACTCATTTAACAACAATACAAATACGAACACAAACAAAAGCACCAATTCATTCTTTCAAAAGAAAAATACAACGAAGGATACAAGAACAAGTACGACAAATAAATCCAGAGGATTCTTTTCTGGTGGGAGCTTTATGAAAGGCTTAATGGTAGGTGGTCTAGCAGGACTGTTATTTGGTAGCCTGTTTGCTAATATGGGGGTATTTGGTTCTATATTAGGCTTAATGATTAATCTATTTGCCATTGTTATCTTGATTAGCTTAATAAAAAGAATTTTCACTTTCTATAGAAATAAGAAAAGAGAGGAAGCTAATAATTGGAGAAATTAGTAATACCAGAACAAGATATTATTAATGCTATATGTGTCTATATTTCAAGAAAAAAGCAAATAAGACCACAAGAGGTAGAAGTAGAATTAATGTACGATGATGATTATGGATTTTCAGCTGAAGTATATGTAAATGATCGTAAACAAGTATTAATTACTCAAAATATTATTGAGGCACTTCGTCTATGGATGGAAGAATATATGAGTATAGATCCATATTTAGGAATTAAACTTGAATTGGATGATGAAGAAGGAATAATTGCGGTAATAAAGAAGTAGTGAATAAAGGGTAGTATTCCCGAGATAGGGGTACTACCCTTTATGGTTTATTCTTATAGATTCATTGAAGGTCCGAAAAACTCATAATGAATATTGGTAGCATTAATACCATTATCTTTTAATCCTTTTATAACGGCTTGTAAAAAGGGAACAGGACCACAGACATAGTAATTCGCCTCAGGAACAATGGCATTATTTTTTATCCAATCTCCATCGATATAACCGATTTTACTTAGATAAGGGTTTAATTTATCTTCAGCTGAAGGAGTCTCATAAATATAAGATAATTCCATATTCGTTAACATTTCTTTAAACGTTGATAACTCATTATTAAAAGCTTGTACAGCACCATTTCGAGCAGAGTGTACAAATATAACCTTTTTCGTGTCATTTTCGCTTTTAATTTTCCCAATCATGCTCATAAATGGAGTTATACCAACACCTCCACTTATAAATATAGCTGGATTATTATCCTTTACTAATGTAAATTCTCCAGCAGGTGCAGTAATCTCTAGAACATCGCCAACCATTTTATAATCATGAAGATAATTTGATACTTTTCCTTCAGGTGTGTTTACGTTTCTTTCTCTTTTTACAGAAATACGAAGATATTCTTTGTTTGGTGCGATAGAAAGACTATACTGACGGTTAAACAAATAGTCCTCTCCAGGCATGGATAGGCGTACCGTGATATATTGACCTGCTTCATATTCAGGTACCATGCTTCCGTCTTTAGGAGCTAGATAAAAAGAAGTAATCTCTTCACTTTCTTGCACTTTGTTAATAATACTGAACTCCTTAAATCCTTCCCAGCCTCCATTTGTGGAACTCTCTTTATACATTTGATCCTCAATATCGATGAACACTTGAGCAATCGTTCCATATGCATCTGCCCAAGCATTAATAATTTCATCTGTTGCAGCATCTCCAAGCACTTCTTTTATTGCTTTTAAAAGAAATTCTCCAACGATTGGATAGTGTTCTGGTTTAACCAATAAACTTCTGTGTTTATGTGCTATTTGTTTTACAACTGGTATAATAGTCTCAAGTCGGTCAATATTTTGAGCTGCTGCTAAAACAGTATTGGCAAGAGCAGCTTGTTGACGACCTTTTCTTTGGTTAGCATGGTTAAAAATATTCAATAGTTCTGGGTGTGCTTCAAACATATTTTTATAAAAAACAGTAGTAATCTGTGTACCGTATACTTCTAATACTGGTACAGTAGCTTTAATGGTTTCAATTGTTTTTGTTGAGAGCATGTTATTTACCTTCTTTTTAAAGTAGTATTTTGTATACATCTTTATAATAAAAGCATATTTCGCTAAAAACAATATTTCAAATACATCTTTTTGATTATAATAATTTAGAGTTAACAAAATGTTCACATTTTCACTATGTAAAAGATAAAAACTATAAAAAAAGGAGACTGGCAGAATGAGGTTAACTAACTATTCTGACTATTCATTACGTGTGCTAATGTACTTAGCCACGCAAAGTGAACAAAAACTTGTAAATATAAAAGAAGTAGCGGAAGTATATAATATATCCAAAAATCATCTTATGAAAATAATCTATAATCTAGGGAAAATGGGGTATATTGAAACGGTCCGAGGAAGAAGTGGGGGGTTCAGGTTAGCTAAGAAACCTTCGGAAATTAATATAGGGGAACTTATTAGGAAGACAGAAGAAGACTTTTATCTTGTAGAATGTTTTGAGCATAAGGAAACTTGTGTAATTACTCCTGTTTGTTCATTGAAACACTTGTTAAACAGTGCGTTAGAACAATTTTTTCAAACATTAGATCGATATACATTAGAAGATGTGACTTCTAATCAAGTGATGTTAAAAGAATACTTTGCTTCTAAAGTAGAAGAGAGTTAGCATACGTAGAAAATCTTAATAAAGAAAAACAACTGCCATCATGTAGAGGCAGTTGTTTTTTAACAATATTTTATAAAGGTAAAATTATCACTCGAAATTTAGTTTATAGTCTTCTGACTTAATCATTTTTAATTTTCTAGAGAAAATATAGATAAGTAGTAAGTTTAGGAGAATTGGAATGATAAAGAAAGTAGAAATCATGATAGAAATATTCCTTCCAGTCCAGCCACCACTTGCTAGTCGCATATAATTCATTGGCCCAACTAAACCAGATAAGCCAAATCCTGCACTGTATGGGGTTCCTTGAATATGAAAAATTCCTGATAGTGCCCCTAAAATAGCAGCGGTAATAACCATAGGAATTACTATTTTAGGCTTCATAAGAAAATTTCCCATTTGAATCTTAGGTGATCCAAGTACATGCGCCAATGCTGTGCCTAATGAATTGGCTTTATAGCTGGCAATAGCTAAACCGACTCCAGCTGCTACGATACCAAGATTGGCTGCCCCTGATCCCACACCAGATAAAGATATGACGGTAGCTACACCAACCGTAGATATAGGTGAAAGAATAATAAGACAAAAAATGACTGCGATAATAATTCCCATTATAATAGGTTGTAATTGAGTCAATTTTTCAATCCCCGTACCAATTAAACCTGTAGAAGTTCGAATGAATGGCAATAATAAATAGCCCACCATTCCTGGAATTAAAATACTAAGTGTTGGGAGCAATAATATAGAGTATGCTTTTAATCGATTCCCAATAAATTGTACAAAAAGGACGGTTATGGCAGCAGTGATACCTGTGTTTATCACTACGCCGATTCCATTTAACGTAAATAATCCATCTGCAGTTTTCTCTACTACACCACTACCTACCATTGCTGCAATTCCAATACTTGCAGTTTGAATAGGGGATAGCTTAAAAGATATTCCTACCATTACCCCAATTAATACTGGTAAAAGGCTCATAACAAAAGCAGTAATATCAAGAACATGCTGTAGGGCTGGATAATAAGGAATTAAGAGTTTCAAAATTTCTCCTAACAATGCATTAGGGATTAATGCAACTACTATACCAATACTTATTCCGTTTAATAACTTACTAATAAATTCTTTCAACTTAAATTCCCCATTCCACGATTTTAAAAATTATTATATCACAATTTTTTAATACTTCAACGCATAAAAGTGAAAAAGTGAATTTAGGTATCAAATGACGAAAATAATATTCATCAAACTAAAATGTAAAGTATTATTTATCTATTTGATTATAAGAAGCTAATAAACGATGCAATTTGTATTAACCACTCTCTATCTAGGCAAAAAACGAGGAAAGTCGGAAGGAGAAACATAAAAAATATAATGACTAGAATTTTTAATAAATTTGTTATATTTTTCAAAAAATATATTCAATTTTTTCCTTTTTTGATAAAATGAAACAATCATATGGGAGTTAAGGTGTTTTCATGAATTGGAACAAAGAAAATAAATTATTTTATTATATTTTTATGTCCGTTATTATCTTTTTGATGATAGTTGGCTTAATTGCTGCTCTTCCTGAATACAAGTTTTTAAACGGAATGCATTACTTTCATATCTTGATTGTCATAATGCTTTCCGTTTATTTATTAATTTATCCAGTAAGATCTACCTTTATTATGAGATTATGTATCATTCTTACCGGAATGGTTTTCTTTTATCTTATGTTCTATCTTTATCCGGAAACTAGGTTTTCATTTATCCTTATTTGTTTTGTTCCAGCTACTTCTATACTGTTTTTTGATAAAAAACTATTTAACTTTGCCCTTATTGCTAATTTAGTTCTATTTTTCATAGGATATTTTTCATTACTCTATCTTGTTGAAGATAATCGGTATGATTTTTTAGATTTCAATATGGTTGGAAATATGACTAATTTCCTTGGAAGCCAGGCTATTATTTTCTTTATCTATAAAATGTTTATTGAGAGAATCAAAGAACAACAATTATACTATGAACAATTGCAACAATCGGAACGTCAGCGTATGACCGGGCAATTAGCTGCAGCAGTAGCACATGAAATAAGAAACCCACTAACGGTAGTAAAAGGATTTCTTCAACTATATGGACAGGATAACCAGTTAGGTAAGGAAGCACAAGGTCACTTTAAGTTGATGGTTGATGAGTTAGAAGTAGCTGAGCATGTTATTTCGCAATTTTTAATGGTATCGAAACCAAATCAAGACCTTAGTATAGTGGAAATAGATATGGAAAAGGCTATAAAGGGTGTTGTAGATATTATTAAATCATATGGCTTGTTGCGTGATAATACGATTACTCTTTCTATTAAAGAGAATGCTATGTTGAAAATTAATATAATTGAATTTCATCAATTAATGATAAATATTATTAAAAATGCAATGGAGGCATCTAAAGAAGGGGAAGAGGTTCGAATAGAAACAAGATTAGAGAAGAATGGACAAGTTGAAATTAGTATAATTGATCATGGCTGTGGTATGGATGATAACGAATTGAATACATTAGGTTTGCCTTTTTATTCTCTGAAAACGAAAGGTACAGGATTAGGAATGATGATTTGTTTTAACTTAGTAGAGAAATATAAAGGGAAGCTAAAAGTATATAGTGAAAAAGGGATAGGAACCATTGTGAGAATCTATCTTCCTATCGAAAAAGTGAATACAATAAACGAAAAATAAGAGTTTAGGGAGAAGTTCATTTTCCTTTTGGTGTAAGGTAACTATTTAAGTGGAAAGGCTCATTCTATTAAGAATGAGCCTGATTTTCTTCTGAATTAACTTTCTGGTATCTTACCTTTGTACTTATCTAGATTTAAGAAATACTGTTCTAACTGCTCTAATGATTTCCCTCTCGTCTCAGGTAAGAATTTAATGACAAAGGTAATTGCAAAGAAACCAAGAACTACAAATAAAAAGAATGTATAAGATAGGCCGATTTTATCAAGAAGTATCGGGAAGAGTAATCCGATGAGGAAGTTGGTAATCCATAGGCAAAATACAGATACGCCCATGCCTAATCCACGGAGTTTAAGTGGGAATATCTCTGCCAGCATTAGCCATGTAACAGGTGAAACAGCTCCTTGTTGGAATGCAAGGAAAGTCACTGTCATACAAAGGACCGCATATGGAAGGACTGTTGTTCCATTTAAAGTCAGGGAAAAAATACCAATCAATAGAAGTGTTAGTGATGTTCCGATTAAGCCAGTAAGAAGCATTGGTTTTCTTCCTACCTTTCCAAGTAA
Source organism: Niallia sp. (assembly GCA_035556015.1). Lineage (GTDB taxonomy): Bacteria > Bacillota > Bacilli > Bacillales > Cytobacillaceae > Niallia. Next base: position 12,305 of record DATMFU010000068.1, read on the forward strand.
CCAAATTCCCAGAAATGTAGATAAAACAGAGATGACTCCATTAGCAATATTTGCGATAAGGGCAACTTCCGTTGTAAAACCGGAGCTTTCGAGTATTTGAGTTCCATAGTACATGATGGAATTTACTCCCGTAATTTGTTGTATAATGGCAATTCCGATACCTAATAGTACAATTCTTCTTATCCATGGTGTAGCTAAATCTTTAAAACGAACTTGTACAACTTTGGATTCGGATTCAATTGATTGCTTGATTTGTTTTAACTCTATTTTTGCTCGCTTTTCTTTACGAATATGTTTTAGGACTTTAAAGGCTTCTTTAAATTTTCCTTGAGCAGCGTACCATCTAGGGCTTTCAGGCACAATCAGCATTCCAATCCATAGAATGATTGCTGGTAAGGTAGCAATAACTAACATATATCTCCAAGTATTTCCTGTCCCACCTAATGTGTTCGCAATAATGGCATTGGTCGTATAGGCAAGAAGTTGACCACTGACAATCATGAGCTCATTTTGTGTTACCATCTGGCCGCGGCGCTCAGCAGGAGACATTTCTGCTAAAAAGGTTGGCACAGCAACGGAGGCACCACCGACAGCAAGACCTAATAAGAATCGAAAAGTGACCATAACTGGTACATTAGGTGCTAACGTACAGCCGATTGTAGTAATAAGAAAAATAATGGCAAGATAAAGAATGACTTTACGTCTTCCATATGTATCTGCAAGCTTTCCGCTAAACATAGCTCCAAATGCTGCTCCAAATAATAGAGAGCTCGTTACCAGTCCCTCTGTGAGTGCGGTGAGATTAAGCTGGTCAGGTTTAGCCATATATGGTAATGCTCCGTTTATTACACCAGTATCAAAACCGAAAAGCAGTCCACCAAATGTCGATATAATGGCAATTATTTTTAAATTCTTTTTCTGGTTGTTAGCTGTTTCTTCATTTGGAACTAGGTTCTGTTGTTCAGTCATTGCTTTCTTCTTCCTCCTTTAATCGTGGTGTTGTAATTATGTAATTACCTAAAACCTAAGCGCTTAAATAGGACTACGAAGTTTAATAGATTTTCAGAAAGAATAAATATCTATACACTTCATACTATTTAAAACAACTATACCCTCCAAAGGAAAAAGAAAACGTATAAAAAATGGCCTATCCCCCTCCATAATTTATGAATTATGGAGGGGGATAGGCTGATTTCCGCTAGCTTTGCAACACTTTTAACTGATAAAATTTCCCCTTTTTCTTCATCAACTCGTCATATGTACCAAATTCAATACAACTACCTTTATCAATGACGGCAATTTTATCTGCGTTTCTAATAGTAGATAATCGATGTGCAACGATAAAGGTAGTTCGATTTTTGCATAAGATATTTAAGGACTCTTGAATTTTTCGTTCTGACTCGCTATCTAAAGCAGAGGTAGCTTCATCAAGAATAATCACTTTGGGATTTCTAATGAGAGCTCGAGCGATAGAGACCCGTTGTTTTTGGCCACCGGATAGTTTATCTCCATGCTCTCCAATTTTCGTATCTAATCCATCGGGAAGCTTCTCTACAACTTCTTTTAAATTGGAGGCAAGTAAGACTTTCATTAACTCTGTTTCAGTAACACTTGGTCTACCATAAGTAATATTCTCACGAATGGTACCTGAAAAAAGGATGGACGATTGTGGTACAACTGCTAAATGATTTCGATAGGAACGGAGATCAATAGATACCATATCATGGCCATCTAAAAGTATTTTTCCCTTAGTAGGTTGTATATAGCCAATAAGTAAATTTAATATGGTTGATTTCCCTGATCCAGATTCTCCCACAAATGCAATGGTTTCACCTGCTTTTATATCTAGATATAAGTGACGAAGAATTGGTTGATTATCCTCGTTATATTGGTAAGTAACATCTTGTATAAGAAAATTCCCCTGTACTTTTTTAAGTTTTCGTTTATTATCATTTTTTTCGACTTCTCCAGCAGTGAGAATCTCTCCAATTGATTCTACAGATTCCATCCCTTTTGTAATAGTGGGAATTAACGTAATCATGCTGGAGACAGCGTTAACCACAGTTGTAAAGTAGGTTTGATACATAACGACTTCCCCTGGTGTAATTTTTCCCTTTAATGCTAGAATACCAGTGAATACTAAACAAATAATTTGAAAAATTTGAAAGCTCGCCCAACTAACAGAACCAAACACGGATTGAATAATATCTAAATGAAATCCTTTAGCCAGTATCTGCTGGAAACGGTAATTTAGACGGTTAACCTCTTGTTTTTCTAATGCATGCGCCCTTGCAATTGGAACTAGCTCAATCATTTCGATGACTCTTGCAGAGGTTTCTTCCATCTCTCGACGAAAGGCAGTATTAGAAGTTTTAATTTTTTGTCTAAAAGTCACAATAATTAAAGCTGAAATAGGAACAGTTAATAGAAAGAAAATAAAAACAGTAGGACTATTATATAAGGTAATGGCTAATGCAACGATAAGGTTAACAAAGATATTTAAACTACTGACAAATACTTGAGAAGAAAGTGTTTGAACAGCCTCTACGTCTCTCATAATTTTTGATTGAAGCCTACCTGACTGTATTTCTTTTTGAAAGGGAATGGAAAGCTCTTGTAATTTTTTAATTAAAGATGCTCGTAGACCTGATTCTACACTTCGAATAGCAAAGCTATTAAATTTAGTATGATAATAATTCGTAATAATATTTTGTAAAACTAATAAAACCATAATAATCGCATTTAAATAAATGGTTCTTATGCCACCACCATTTTCTAATGTAGCAGCGTTTATAACATTGGCAATGGCAATAGGCATTACCCATGCTGGAATATGTTTGATTGTAAAAAATACGCTTGAGAGGAGGAGTTTAACATAATTTCCTTTATATAAATGGATTAGCACTTTAAATGAATTTTTGGGATGGCTATCATAACTTTGTTGTACTATTTTCTCTAATGATTCCAAGCTTTGTTTCACCCTTTAACTCACGTCTTATAAGTTGTCATATTTTTCTGTAAGGTAATTAATTGCAGGAATAATATCATTTCCTCTTGTTTCTTCTAATGTAGCATGCATAAAGGGTCTGTCATATTTTAAATACTTTAGAAGGGGATCAAAGTTTATCAGACCTGTTCCTACTGGTACAATTTTAATTTTTCCATTTTCTATAGTGAAATCCTTTAAATGAATAGCAGCAATGTGTTCATGCAATAGTTCTAATGCCTCTTTTATAATAAAATCACTGTCTTGGTAACGGTTTGGTTCAATTAGGTTAGCACCATCTAATATTATTTTTAAATGAGGTGACTGGACCTCCTCGACTAGTCGCTTGGCTAATCTGGCAGTATAAAGGGGATGATTTATCCCAGGTTCAATCCCAACTGTTACTCCAAAGTTTTCTGCAAATTGTACTAGTTCAATGATCGAATTCCGAGCAATGAGATAGGCCTCTTCCTTGAAATTATCTGGAGTGTACCCAATACTAACACTGCCAGTCTCTGTGCCCACTAAGCTAGCACGGAATTCATGTGCTAATTGAATATGGATTTTAAAAGCATCCAATGCTTCTTTACGTACAGATAAATCAAGGCTCGAAATATTAACATAGCAGCCTAATATACTTATTTTAATACCATTCCGAGACAAATAATCACCGAAGTAACTGGCAATTCCTGGGGACAACGAACGGAGAGATGGAACATATGATGGAAATGATTTTTTCATGGCCAGCTGTATATTGGTTAATTGATAGGAGTGTACTTGGTCACATAATTCCTGTAAGGTTGCAGCTTCCATATCATGAGCTCGAATTCCTAAATTTAATGTATTCATATCTTTTCCTTTCTACACTTTCTTTAAGAAATTTTTTATTAGTAGTTCACTTTCTATTAATGCTTCTTTTACCAAACGAGCAATTGCCAAAGCTCCATCTTCATTAAAATGGGTATCATCTGAGATACCGTCGGGATAATTACTAGATTCATTAGGGGATAAATGGAGAAAGTAGTTTTTAGATTGCTCTTTCCCAAAATCATTTAAGAGTTTTCTAGATTTATCATATATATCTAATAATGGAATATGGTGTTTCTTAGCAAAATATTTCATTGCATCTGGATATTCTCCAACGGATTTTTCAACCATTTGATTTTCAATAAATTTACGTCGTGCAACGGAGGTTAATAATACTGGATATGCATCTGATTCTCTAGCAGCATGAACAAAAGCTGAAAGATTATCTTGGTAATCGCCGTAAGGATTAGTACCTCTATCTGGATCAGGCTTTTGGTCATTATGTCCAAATTGAATAAATAGATAATCTCCAGGCTGAATTACACGTTTTATCTCCGCGAGTCTACCTTCTTCAATAAAGGATTTAGTGCTTCTTCCATTGACAGCTCTATTATCAATGAGTACAGAGTCTGTAAAAAAATGTTGGAATTTTTCTCCCCATCCAGTTTCAGGACGTTTATCAGCTTGCTTAATGGCTGCTGTAGAATCCCCTGCGATAAAAATGGTTATTTTATTTGGCATTTCTTTACCCCCTTTATTTATATAGGTTATTGAAATACAGTATTTAGCCATTCTTTAGCAAAATCTAACCAACGTTGAATATATGGATCATCATTAGCGAGTGCTAAGCCATGTCTACCAGAGGGAAAAACATGGTATTCAAAAGGAATATTATATTTTGATAGGCTTTCCGTTAGTTTTAACGTATTTTGAATGGTTACAGATCCATCATTTGCTGTATGCCAAATAAAGGTTGGAGGAGTAAATTCATCTATAAGTTTTTCAATGGAAAATTCATCAATTAGTTGGTTAGAAAAATGCTCTCCTAAAAAATTTTTGCGACTTCCAAGATGTACATAAGGATCTTGGAAAGTCACAACAGGGTAACATAAGAGCATTGCATTTGCTCTTTCACTGATTTTAGTACCAGCTAAACCAGCTAAATGGCCTCCAGCAGAAAAGCCAATTACTCCTATTTGGTCTTCTACTATTGCCCATTTATCTTTATGCTGGCGTATCTGGATAAAAACCTCTTCTAGTTCCTTTAGAATCTGTTTGTAATCAATCGTTCCTATTGGATAATATAAAACGCCTGCATGGTAACCGATGGAATTAAGCCAGTCTGCAACTGGCTGTCCTTCCTTATCGGCTAAATGCTGATATCCGCCCCCAGGGAAAACAAGGATAAATGGTCTTGGATTTTTATCTAGGAGGGAGAGGCTTAATGTCATTTGTTGATTTTCATTGGCTATCTCTGTATCAGGTCTACCGTGTATAATTTTCAGCATATTGACTCCTAAAACCAAAATACTTTTGGGCATTTTTATAGCTAATAGACTCTACCATATCACCTAGTAAGGAATAATCTTGTGGAGCTTCACCTCGCTCCACAATTTCTCCAATGAATTCACATAGTACACGGCGGAAATATTCATGGCGTGTGTAAGAAAGAAAGCTTCGTGAATCTGTTAGCATTCCAACAAAATGACTTAAAAGTCCATTATCAGCAAGAACAGTTAATTGGTGGCGCATTCCAGATCTTGTATCGTTATACCACCATCCAGATCCAAGCTGAAGTTTACCTGGAGTATTTTTTTGGAAACTGCCCATTAATGTAGCTAAAACTAAAAAGTCATTTGGATTCAATGAGTAAAGGATAGTCTTAGGTAACTTATCCTGTTGTTCAGCTCTATCTAATAATCGCTGTAAAGGAATAGTGATAGAGAGATCATTTACACCATCATAGCCTGTATCTGGTCCCAATTTATTAAACATATTGGTGTTACAGTTACGGTAGGCATGAATATGAAGCTGCATGGTCCATCCATGATCATAATAGAAAGAAATGAGACGAGATAAAGTTTCTGTCCGAAAAGCGCTAATTTCATATGGATTTAGTTGTTCATTTCTTAATCTTTTCTGAAAAATAGATTCGAGTGTTATGTCATCTGCTTCATCGTAGCTTAATATATCTAATGCATGATCTGAAAGTCTTCCACCTAATTGGTGAAAGAAAATAACACGCTTTTCTAATGCATTAATAAAAGAAGGATAGGAAGATATTTCTTCATTTGTTGAAGAACTCAATTTTTCTATCCAGTCTATAAATCCAGGCTGTTCGATATTTAATGCTTTATCCGGGCGGTAGGATGGGAGAACTTGAAATTGTTTTTCCTCCTTTTTTAAAAGTTGGTGATAATGTAAATCGTCAGTAGGGTCATCTGTTGTACAAACTACTTTTACATTAGAATTAATAATGATATTGCGTCTTTTAAAGCTTGATGAGGCTAATTTTTCATTGGCCATATCCCAAATGATTGGAGCGTTTTCTTCATTGAGCAATAAATCAATTTGAAAGAACCGTTTCAATTCCAGATGTGTCCATGAATATAACGGGTTTCCAATTGTTTTTGGTACCGTTCTTGCCCAAGCTAAAAATTTATCGTAATCTGAGGCATCTCCAGTAATATGAGATTCAGGAATTCCGTTAGCTCGCATAAGTCGCCATTTATAATGATCACCTGCCAACCATGCCTCTGTAAGATTTTTAAAGTTTTTATTTTCATAGATTTCTTGTGGATTTAAATGACAATGATAATCAATAATAGGCATTTGTTTAGCATATTGGTGATAGAGTGTTTTAGAAATATCTGTTTTAAGTAGAAAATCATCGTTCAGAAACATGTGGTTTCCACCTTTCATCGTGTTTTTTATAAGGTAACTCCTGTTTTGAAAATAGCAATTTCTCGGACTTCATTTACTTCATTACGTGTTTTTTCTCCGCTTGCTACAGCAATGACTTTTTCAATAAAATCTTCTAAAACTTCCTTCATTGGCTGTTCTAATATAGGACCAGCATTGAAATCCATCCAATGTTTCTTATGCTCATAAATGGTAGAATTAGTAGCTACTTTGACAGTTGGCACAAAGCTACCAAAAGGTGTACCTCTTCCAGTGGTAAATAAAACGAGATGGCAATCGGCTGCAGCAAGGGCGGAAGAAGCAACTAAATCATTACCTGGAGCTTGTAGTAAGCTTAGGCCTTTTTTAGCTATTTTTTCACCATATTGTAAAACATCTACCACTGGTGCCGTTCCTGCCTTTTGTGTACATCCTAGTGATTTATCTTCTAAAGTGGTAATTCCACCAGCTTTGTTTCCTGGAGATGGATTTTCATAAACAGGCTCTCCATAAGAGTGAAAATATTGTTTAAAGTCATTAATTAAATGGACAATATTATGGAAGACATTTTCATTTTCGGCTCTTGCCATAAGCATCTGTTCCGCTCCAAACATCTCTGGTACCTCTGTTAAAACGGTACTACCACCTTGAGATATTAAGAAATCAGAGAATGCACCCAATAATGGATTGGCAGTAATACCTGAAAAACCATCGGATCCTCCGCATTTAAGACCTACATTTAGTTCACTAAGTGGAATGGCTTCACGGTGATCCCACTTAGCAGCTTCATATAACTCTTCTAATAATGTTAATCCGGCATCTATTTCATTTCCAACTTCCTGTGCTACTAGAAATTTCACTCGAGAAGAATCATAGTTTCCTAGTAATTCTTTGAATTCACTAACAACGTTATTTTCGCATCCTAATCCAAAAACGAGAACACCACCTGCATTCGGATGTTTTACCGCATCTAATAGTAGACTGCGGGTATTTGCATGATCCTCTCCTAGTTGAGAGCATCCATATGGGTGTTTAAGAATGGTGATATTATCAAAGGTACCTAAATCTGGATGAATGGCCCGAAATTCCTTTAGTAAAAGTTCAGCAGTACCATTTACACATCCAACAGTTGGTACAATGTATAAATCATTACGGATTCCCACTTTTCCATTTTTGCGTTTGTATCCTTGGAAAGTGAGATTTCTATTAGGATAAAGTACTTGCCGTATATCCTGTTGATATGTGTACGTTAATGTTCCTTCTAAATTTGTTTTGACATTATGTGTATGTAACCATTCTCCACAATTAATGTCTTCTGTTGTATGCCCAATAGGATAGCCGTATTTAATAATATTTGAATGCCTAGGTATGGTTGTTAAGGCCATTTTATGTCCCTGTGGTATATCTTGTTTCGCAGTATAAAGTGTTCCATCTAATTTGACTGTTTCTGAAATAGCGATAGGTCGTAAAGCAACAGCTACATTGTCTTTTTCATTTAATTTTAATAAAGATGGGGCTTCGTAAAGTCTGTTTATGTCTTGTAACACGGCTCTTGCACCATTCGTTTGGAGCTTATTGATAATTTGGGTTATTTCCTCAGCAAAGTTAGAGATAATTGTTAAGTCTTTATCCCATAAACTAGTGTCGCTTAAGATAGTATTGGCCATTGTTTCAGGCTGTTCCCAAGCTTTAGAGAAAGCTTGTAGAACTTCATGTTCGTCTTTAGGGTTATATTGTTTTCCTCTATAAGTAAGAAATAGTGCAGCAAGTGTAGCTGTCATATATGGCGGAATTGTTTTATTCTTTTCCCAGTACTTCCAAACGAGTGGTAATAAACGAGCTTTGTATTTAGAAAAACTGTTTAAAGCAATGGATGATAATTCATGGCGGATATATGGATTTTTAAATCTCTCCATTATAGAATTTGCATATTCTTGAAGTTCAGAGCTAGGTAGATCAAGCATTGGAATAATTTCCTGCTGGATTAATTGTTCAATAAATATGGAGAAATCTTTATCATGGAAAATATCTTCTACAGTCTCAAGTCCTGCAAGCAGGCCGAATGGCACCATGGCTGTATGAGGTCCATTTAAGAGATGAACTTTCCTTTCTCGATAAGGTGTCATATCGTCTGTCACAATAACATTTAATCCTGCCTTTTCTAATGGGAGGGTTTCCTTTAATGTTTGTGGTCCTTCAATTACCCATAGTAAATATGGTTCTGATGTAACCATAAACTGGTCCATATAGCCATGTTTTTGATGAAGGGTATCTGCTTTGTCTTTAGGAAAACCTGGGACAATACGGTCTACTAAACTACAACAAAATGTATTATCACTATGAATCCAATCAATGAAGTTTTGTTCTAAATTCCAAAGACTCGCATATTGAAGGACTATTTCTTTTAATTTTTCTCCATTTCGATCGATTAACTCACAGGGGATGATAGTAAATCCAGGTTTCTTCAATTGGAAACGCTTAAATAATAAGGCGGTTAATTTAGCAGGAAAACTATTAGTTGGTTGATCCATTAAATGGTCTTTTTCATTAAAACGTATCCCAGCCTCAGTAGTATTTGAAACAATAAATTCAAATTCTTCATTTTCTGCTAACTTTAAGTAATTGTCCCAATTCTCATATGGATTGATGATTCGATTAATAGTAGAGATAACTTCACTTGAACAAATAGTTTCTCCTTTGAAATACCCTTCTAAAATAACGGTATATAAATAATCTTGGTCTTTCAATTGATTGGACTGACTTTGACTTTCAGGAGTGGGTTTAATTACTACAGCACTTCCATTGAAAAGATGTTGTTTATTCATTTGTTGTAATTGCCAGTTAAAGAAGCCCCTCATAAAGTTTCCTGCTCCAAATTGAATAACCTTTTCAGGATAGGTTGAAATAGTAGCATGTGTTTGAGCTGATAGATTTTCCATTAGAATCCTCCTTATATGCACACGTTAACATTTTATGATAAAACAAAACAGTTATGACTGTTTTGTTGGATAACTAAGTGAATCTCGTTTGATGAATAATGTATCTACTAATATTTGAGTGCTATTAATCGGGTTGCCATTAATAAGATTCAATAAGTTCTTCATTCCTATCTGGCTTATTTCCTCAATAGGTTTACGTATAGTAGTTAATGCTGGCGTAGAATATTGAGCGAATGCAATATCATCAAATCCTATTATGGATATATCCCTTGGAACTTTTTTATCTTTAGCGAAACAAGCCTTTATGGCACCAATTGCCATATCATCATTTGCACAGAAGACTAAGGTTGGTGGGGCAGGAAGCTCAAGTAAATGATTCATCTTAGCAAAACCACTTTCCATACTATAATCGCCTTCTGTTATGTAATCAGGAATAATCTCTAAGTGATTTTTCCACAAGCTATTCATAAGTCCTTGCTTTCTTTCTGCTGAAGAACGGAAGGAGGTTTTACCATTAATGTAGCCTATTTTTTTATGACCAAGTTTGACTGCTTCATCAATTGCCTTTTCAACACCTTGGCAATCATTTGCTGAGACATTAAAAATTTCCGGATCATCCATTTGACGATTTAATACAACTAAAGGTATCCCAATCTGCTTAATATAATAAATAAATTCATTGTCCGTGTCACTTTGGCTTAATACGATTATGCCATCAAATCGTTGAGAACTAACTTTATCAAAGTGTACTAAGGTGTCAATTCCATTTACAGCTAGACTATAGTTTTCATCTAATACAGAATTGACGCCTTTTATGACATCAACTAGAAAGCTAGAGCTTGTGCCATGGTCAATGCTAGAAAAGAATACGCCAATCGTATAGGATTTTTGGTTGACTAGACTTTTAGCACTATAGTTTGGTACATAATGAAGATTAGTTGCGATTTTTTTTATTTTGTTTTTTGTTTCAGGCTTAATAAGGGGACTATCATTGAGGGCCCTAGAAACAGTCGTATGGGAAACACCTGCTATTTTTGCAATATCTTTTATGGTTACCATAGGACCTCCAAAAAATAAAAATGTTAACGTTCACATTTTATAATCTATTACTTTTTTTGTCAATTAATCTACCTGCGGAGACTTGAAAAAATTTAAAAAATTAACGTAGACTTATGGTATTATTATATTATTAACATCCATATATTTGAAATGCTAGAAAGTAGCATGGACGTATACTTTGAAATTAGGTAAAAATTTTTAAGGAAATTTGACAACGCTTACAATAAAATGGTGATAAAGTGATGTTGGGGAGTGAAATATTGCGGAAGTCGAGAGTTTTTTACAAATTGTTTTTTCCCTTCTTTTTATTAGGTCTTAGTATTGTAATTGGTTTTAGTGTATTTATTTATAATTCTACTTATACTTCTGTTGAAGAAGGTTTTTTAAAGGATAAACAAAACTACACGAAACAAATTCTCAGTAATGTTGAGCAGAAGGTTAGAACAATTGAATATGGCTATACTGCATATAGTTCCACTTCGAACTTTGAGAATATTTTCAAAAGTCAGCTTTCAAGTAAAGATTTTCATACATATCGAGAAATTATTAAAGAAATGAGCTACATTGAAATGATGGGAATAGAAGGCAGTAAATACAATTTACTTAGCCTTGAACAAAACTGGGGAATCATTGATGGTTCATTAAGAAGATTAACTACAAATGAGGTAAAACAATATAAAGATGAATATATAACAGATAAGAAACAAAGTTTATTTTGGCGTCCAATTGAAAACGGAATAGAAATGGTTATGGCACTACCAATCTATCAGAAGGAAAAGTTTGCATTAGGAATTTCTGATATTCCTCGAAGAAGTTTAGAAGAGGTAATTGACAATGAGCAAAATCAATTAGTGGAAATTTATAATAGTGAGAATGAGTTACTATATTCTAGTCGTAAACAAAAACGAAATTTATCTAGCAAAACATATGAGAAGATGAAATCAGAAGCGATAAAGGGTGAGAACAGCGCTAGAGTGTTAGATTTAGGAAAAAATGAAAAATATATTTACATACAATCTCCATATAATAAATGGTTATATTTAGTGAAATTTGATCAAGGCGAAATTACCCAAATGATTAATAATACAAGAATTGGATTACTTATTGCGTCCCTTTTACTTATTCTGTTGGTGGGAATCATATCTTATTCACTGGCTACTTCCTTTTCACGCCCTATACGAAAGATTCAAGAAAGGCTTTCTATTGATGGAACAGATTCCAAGCAGAATGAGCTCTCCCTTGTAGCAGATTCAGTGGAAAAAATTATTGGTCAAAATAAGACTCTAGCAGCCAATCTATCTAGTCAAAGTGCTCAATTAGAAACGCTTTTTGTATTAAGCTTATTTAGAAATAGAATTACTGCAAATGAGGCAAAGCACCGAGTTAAGCAGTTTGGATATGCTTTTGGCAAGGACCAATATTTCTATACAGGATTAATTCAGATAGACCATTTAGAAAGTGAATTAGCCGTAGATAAAGATTTATATTTATTAGCAATAAACAATATGGTAGAAGAAATTGTACCAGAAGAGGAAAGATTAATCCCTATCGTTCTTAACGATGAAATGCAGGCTACTATTTTTATTGTTGATAATAAAGATCATGAAAATTCAAGTCGAAGAATAATGAAGTACTATGAAGATATCCAAAAGGCAGCGAAGGAATATTTGAAGATTACTGTGAGCATAGGAGTAAGTCCAGTGTATAAAACACTGATTAAAAGTAAAAAAGCAGTCGATTTAGCAAAAGAGGCCCTACATTACCGAGTAAATGTTGGAGATGAGGCAATCATTTTTTATGATGATATTGCCCCTATATTAAATGATGCATCTGTCTCAAAATATCCAATGGAAACACAGCATGAATTGTTGAATGCTATTCGCTCTGGAGAAGAAAAGCAAGCAAAAGAAATAGCTGATTTTTTAATAGAAGAGATTTTTAGGTTGAATAAGAATCCTGTAAGTTTAGCAGTTACGTTGATTCGACTAATAAATGAGATTATCCAATTAGGACAACTATTAGGCGCAGAAGCAAAGATTTTTGAAAATGTAAAACAGTTGTATCAAGAGGCAATGAGTGCTTATCATCCAGATAAGATTAAGCACATGTTAATAAATAACCTAATAGAACCTGTCATAATCAGTACGCAAGATAAAACAGATAGAGAATTTAGGACGCTTTCAGAAAAGATTGCTCAAATCGTACAGACAGAATATGATCAGGAAATCTCCCTAGATAGTATCGCAGAGAGACTTCATTATAATCCTAACTATTTAAGTAGTGTATTCAAAAAGGAGTTTGGTGAAAATTTTGTTGATTATTTATTAACCTTCCGTCTACAAAAGGCACAATCTTGGTTGAAGGAAACAAATATGACGATAAAGGATATTGCAGAAAAACTACAATATCGTAATCCTCAAAATTTTATCCGCTTCTTTAAGAAAAAGGTAGGAATAACTCCTGGAGATTATCGAAAACAATATAGACAATAAAGCTAAGGCGTATAAACGAATTTGTTTGTACGCCTTAGCTTTGTTTTTTTAGCATGAAAGGTAAGCACACCTTATACTCATCTAAAGTATATAGATTACTGCATAAATTTAACCTAACCTTTAACAGAACCTACTAGCGCACCTTTAACAAAATACTTTTGAACAAATGGATAAGCAAGTAACATTGGAACAGTAGCAATAACAATTACAGCCATTTTAATCGTTTGCGCAGGTGGGACAACATCAACGGATGATCCCTCTGCTTGCATACCACTGGATACGATAACAATTTGACGTAGTAATACTTGAATAGGCCATTTATTAGAATCATTTAAATAAAGGATGGCATTCATATAAGTATTCCAATAAGTGACAGCATAAAACAAGGAAATAGTTGCAATAGATGGCAATGCAAGTGGCAGCATAATCTTCCAAAATACTCCTAGATCTGTACAACCATCCATTTTTGCCGATTCCTCTAAGCTGTCAGGAAGAGCCTGGAAAAAGTTTCGCATAATAATTAAATTAAAGGCATTAATAGCAACTGGTATAATAAGAGACCAATAGGAATCAATTAAACCTAAAGCTTTTACTACTAAAAAGGTAGGAATCATTCCCCCGCTAAATAGCATGGAGAATACAACAAGAAAGTTAATAAACCCTCTTCCGTGCAAATATTTACGAGACAGTCCGTAAGCCATTAATGATGTTAAAACCATACTTACTAAAGTACCTACACCGGTAACTCCAATGGAAACGGCTAATGATTTGAAGATGGTTGGTGTAGATAAAATATATCGGTATGCATCTAATGAAAAAGTACGAGGAAACAAGATGAATCGTCGAGATACTACTTCTTGAGTAGAAGCAAATGAGCTGGCAATGACATTCACAAAAGGGAGAAAGCAAATAAGGGCGATAAGAATTAAAATCAATCCATTAATAATGGAAAAAGCCCTTCCCCCTTTCGTAACTTTAATTTGTTTACTTGTTTTCTCCATAAAGTAGATCCTCCTTTTAAAGTAACTATTAACATTTTTCTTATACAAACACCCTATCATCCTGCATCCCATTACGTATATAATCACAATCTTAGAAGTGGAAAAATAAAGAAAACGCTTTCTTTTAGTAAAGTAAATATCTTATAATCATCTCATTTAAAAGTAATCAGTTAATAGGCTGAAAAAGAAAAAAACCTTGAGTGCATAAGGTTTTGTAAGCGTTATCAGATAATGATTATATACGTAATTTTCCATTTTCAGTATGCTAATAGCAAGAAAACCGATGCAAAGTTTCTAAAATAGGAGGTAAAAGATGGAGAGTATTATAAAGCCAAGTGATCATTCTGTAGCAGAAATAAGCACAAAGGAAAAAAAGAAAATAAAAAGACAAAAAACATGGGCAAACATTAAAAAAAATAAAATTCTTTATTTAATGATCTTTCCAGGTTTTCTTTACTTTATTTTATTTAAATACTTACCAATGGGAGGATTGATTATCGCCTTTCAAGATTATCAGCCCTTTTTAGGAATTGCAGATAGCCCATGGGCAGGGATGAAGCATTTTATTCGCTTATTTACAGAGCCAACTTTCTTTATGCTCTTAAGTAATACTCTTATTCTTTTTGCTTTAAATATTGTAATCTTTTTTCCGCTACCTATTATAGTAGCTCTCATGTTAAATGAGGTTAAGAATAGGTACTTTAAGTCGGGGATTCAGACACTAATCTATATACCCCACTTTATGTCATGGGTAATCATTGTTTCCATCACCTATGTATTTTTAAATGTAGATGGCGGTGTATTTAATGAAATGCTAGCTGCAATCGGATTGAAAAAGGTCAGCTTCTTAACATCACCAGATTGGACGAGAACCGTTTATATTTTACAGATTATTTGGAAGGAATTAGGATGGTCTACTATTATATATATTGCTGCTATCACAGCAGTGGATACTCAATTGTATGAGGCAGCTGAAATGGATGGAGCGGGAAGATTACGAAAAACTTGGCATGTAACATTGCCTGCCATTCGTCCTGTAATTATTACTCTATTAATCTTAAAAATTGGTTCTACTTTAGATTTAGGCTTTGAACATATGTATTTATTACTTAACTCTCTAAATAGAAGTGTGGCAGAGATTTTTGATACGTACATTTATACTGCTGGTTTGAAAAATGGACAACTAAGTTTTAGTACAGCAGTAGGGTTATTTAAAGGATTAGTAGGATTAGTATTAGTTATGCTTGCTAATAAATTAGCTAAGAAGTTCGGAGAGGATGGCGTTTATTAAGCAGAAAGCGAGGATATAAATGCTTAAATCTATAGATAAACTAAATTCTATTTTTACAACTATCTTAAATTTGGCCTATGTTCATTTTCTTTGGTTTTTGTTTACCTTAGTAGGTGGAGTTGTTTTTGGAATAGGACCATCAACGTATGCATTAGTTAGCATACTTAGACAGTGGATAAGGGGAAATACAACCTTTCCAATCTTTCAGGCTTACAAAAAGTATTATCGAGAGTCATTTAAAGACTCCGTTATTATAAGTTGGATCTATCTCATCCTTGGTTATGTGTTAGTAATAGATTTACTACATGTTACAAATTGGTATTTAAGAGTATGTTTATTCTTTTTATCCTTTATGTATTTAGTTTCAGCAGTTTATATTTTTCCAATTATGGCTCACTATAATTGGAAAGGTATACTATTTCGAATGAAAATGGCATTTCTTTTTGGTTTTTCCTGTTTGCAATATACTTTACTCTTGTTCGTTTTTGTAGGAGTAATTTATTGGGCATCTCTAAAGTTTTTCCCTGGAATTCTGACTTTCTTTGGCATTAGTTTCCTATTCTATTGTTTTACATGGACAGCAAATCAAGTGTTTACTAGGATGGAAATACAGAATGCAAAAGAAGTAGAAGATATAAATATTTATCAATTTGCAAAGGAGAGTATCAATGAAAAAACTATCAAAGTTAGCCAGCGTTAGTTTTGCAAGTATGCTATTAATGGCAGGGTGTAGTGGAGGAAAGGAAGAAGCATCGAGTACGTATGATGAAAATAGCAAAGCAGAAATCACTTGGCTGAATATTTTACATACAGCTTCTCCACCAACAGATACTGTACTAAATCAAATTGAGGAAAAAACGAATTCGGATATTAAGTTTTCTTGGATACCTGATGCCTCAAAGGAAGAACGAATTAACACAGCTTTAGCATCGGATTCATTAGCAGATATTGTTACATTAACAATCTTAGATAACTCTTCTGTACGGAATGCTCTAAAATCAGGAATGTTTTGGAATGTGGAGGATTATTTAGATGAGTTTCCAAATTTGAAAGCGATATCACAAGATGTTCGTAACTCGGCATCTATTGAAGGAAAATTATATGGTATACCATTTCAAAAGGACTTAGCGCGTAACGGTGTTGTTTTACGAAAAGACTGGCTTGATAATCTTGGACTTTCTGTTCCTAAAACAATGGATGAGTTAATGGCGGTAGCAAAGGCATTTGCAGAAGATGATCCAGATGGAAATGGAAAAGACGATACTACTGGATTTATGGATCGATCAGATTTAGTATATGGTGCTTTTAAAACGTTAGCCTCCTATAATGGCACGCCTAATGTATGGAGTCAAGACAAAGATGGAAACTTTATCCCGGAATTTGAAACAGATGGATATGTTGAAACAATGAATTATATGAAGGAATTATATGATAATGGGTGGATTAATCAAGACTTTGCTGTAACAGCTAAGACAGATCAACAGCAGAATTTTGCTCAAGGTAAAGGTGGCATTTATATTGGTGCACTTTTTGATAGTAAAAATTTACAAACAATGGCAAAAGGAATACAAGACAATATGGAGCTTGCATTAGTTAATGATATTACATCTAACTTGAATCCTGAACGTGCCATTTGGTCCGATAAAAATGGAATTGGTGGCTTATTAGCTTTTCCAAGAACAGAAGTAAAAGATGAAGCAGAATTGAAGAGATTATTGAAATTCGTTAATGATTTAATGGAACCGGAAATATATACACTTATGACATCTGGAGTAGAGGGAGTCCATTATAAGGTAAATGACGATGGAGCACATGAAGTAATCGACCAAGACCTATGGGGTCAAGAGGTGCAACCTTTTGCTTCTTCTAGACCGAAGGAAACAGGTTACGGTTTAGTAGATCCTAACCCTCTAAAAGCGAAAGCAGATGAAATGATTGCGGATAACGCGAACTATGCTGTATTAAATCCAGCGTACTCTTTAGAATCTCCAACTAATACATCACAAGGAACAGAGCTTCAAAAAATTATTACAGATGCTACGTATCAATATATATTAGGAGAAATTAATCTAGAAGAGTTCAAAAAGGCAGTGAAGACTTGGGAAGATTCTGGTGGTAAGGCAATAAAAGAAGAATACAAAGAGGCATATGAAAAAACGAAATAATGAGTAAAGAACGTTACTACTAAAATAAATAAAGAACAATCCTGTATAAGAAGAGGAAAGCGAGTAGTGATAATTAGGTAGTTTAATCATCCTCGCATTCCTCTTAACAGTTGGAAACTTTGTCGTTATTTCCTGAATGGAGAGACAACTCTAATTGGAAAAGGAGAGCTGCAGATAATGGAAGAAATAAATTGGTCAACTAGAACAGCTGATTCAATCATGGAAAGATTGCCTCGACTATATGAGGATAAGGGATATAACGGAAAATGGTCCTATGATTATGGAGTTATATTAAAAGGGTTTGAAAGAGTTTGGAGACAAACAGGTGATGGAAAATACTTTCAATATATAAAGGAGAATATGGATTATTTTATTCAAGAAGATGGCTCTATTAGGAACTATCAGGTGTCAGAATATAATATAGACCATATTAACAACGGAAAACTATTATTTACTTTGTTTGAACAAACAGGAGAATCCAAGTATAGGAAAGCAGCAGATTTACTCAAATCTCAGTTAGAACATCATCCAAGAACATCTGAAGGAGCTTTTTGGCATAAGGAAATATACCCTTATCAAATTTGGTTAGACGGGTTATACATGGGATCACCATTTTATGCCCAATATCAGATGGAATATGCAAATGGAGAAGGAATAGAAGATATTATTCAGCAATTTAAAATTAGTTATCAACATTTGTTAGATAAAAAAACAGGACTCCTCTATCATGCATGGGATGAAAAGAAGATACAACCATGGGCAGATAAAGAAACGGGCTTATCTCCTAACTTTTGGGGAAGGTCGATGGGATGGTATGTTCTGGCAATTGTGGACACATTAGAAATAATTCCAGAGGAAACACCAGGCCGTGAATTTTTGGTGGAAATATTGGAGAGTACATTAGATGCTTTGATGAAATATCAGGATCGGGAAAGTAGTGTCTGGTACCAAGTAACAGATAAGGGAAATGAAAAAGGAAATTACTTAGAAACATCAGCGAGTAGTATGTATGTTTGTGCAATGGCAAAAGGCATTCGCTTGAATGTACTGGATCAAAGGAAATGGCACGAACAAGTAATCAAATCCTATCAAGGATTAATCCGTGAATTTATTCTACTCACCAAAGAAGGATGGGTGAATGTAAATAAAAATTGTCAAGTTGCAGGTCTAGGGGGAGCTGAACAAAGGGATGGTACCTTTACTTATTATATTAGTGAACCAATCATTTGTAATGACCAAAAGGGTGTAGGTGCATTCCTACAAGCAGCTGCTGAAGTGGAAGAATTGGCAAATAGATAAGGAGGCCACAATGACGACCTATTTAATAACGGATTTTGGTGCTAGAAATGATAATAAATTAAATACAGATGCCATCCAAACAGCTATCGATACAGCCTTTAATAAGGGTGGAGGAAAGGTAATAGTGCCTACTGGGGAATTTCTCACAGGGGCTATTTTTTTAAAGGATAATATTGAATTGTACTTGTCTCCTGGAGCGGTATTGAAATTTTCAGACCAACAGGAGGATTATCCAGTTGTTACTTCTCGATGGGAAGGTGTAATGCGAGAAGTTTATGCCTCTTGTTTATACGCAGAAAATGCGAAAAATATCTCTGTAACTGGTTTTGGAACAATGGATGGGAATGGATTAAAGTGGTGGCATATATTCCGAAATGAGAGAGAAAAGCTTTCCTATCCACGACCGAAATTAATAAGTTTTGATAACTGTAGCAATATTACAATAAAAGACGTTACTTTAATGAATTCTCCAAGTTGGACAGTTAATCCTATTCGTTGTCAAAATATCACCATTGATAATTTGTCTATTTATAATCCAGCAAATTCACCTAATACAGATGGTATTGATCCTGAGTCATGTAAAAATGTGAGAATTAGTAATTGTCATATTGATGTTGGTGATGATTGTATTGCCATAAAGGCAGGAACAGAAGATACAAGTGAGCATATATCTTGTGAAAATATCACCATTACCAATTGTACGATGATACATGGACACGGGGGTGTTGTGCTGGGCAGTGAAATGAGCGGAGACATCCGGAACGTTACAATAAGCAATTGTGTTTTCCAAGATACAGATCGAGGTATTCGTTTGAAATCGAGACGTGGTCGAGGTGGAGTGGTGGAAGATATTCGTGTGAACAATATTGTAATGGAAGGAGTTATTTGTCCATTTATTTTGAACTTATATTATTTCTGTGGTCCGAAGGGGAAAGATAAGTATGTTTGGGATAAAAATCCATATCCAATAACAGAAGAAACTCCGATGTTTAGACGAATTCACTTTTCTCAAATAACAGCTCGAAATGTTCATGCTTCTGCAGGTTTTATTTATGGTCTAGCAGAGCAATATGTTTCAGAAATCACCTTTAGCGATATCGCTATTTCAATGGCGGAAAATGCAATTCCTGGAAAACCTGCTATGATGGCAGGGATAGAGGATATGAAAAGTAGAGGTTTCTATATTGGGTTTGCTAAAGACATCTTATTCAATCAAGTTATAGTAGAAAATCATGAAGGTCCTGCTTTTTATGTGGAGAATAGTGAGGAAATTGAACTATCAAATTGTAAATCAAAAAATACGAAAAACGAAGAACTATTAATCAAGGAAGTTGAGACCAAGTGAATCAAAAGAGACGTCGAGAATTAATAGATTTATTGGGAGAATACCAACATTCTACTTTTATCCAAGCAAAGCAAATAAAAGTGGAAAAAACAAAAGACTTTATACTTGAAAGCTTAATGCTGGAACTTAATGACACAGAGACCGTTCCCGCTTATTTTGCAAAACCACTAGATGCCGAGGGACCTCTTCCAACCGTTATTTTTAATCATTCTCATGGTGGCAATTTTGATCGAGGAAAAGAAGAGCTTTTAGTAAGTTCTAGTTATCTGCAGGACCCTCCCTTTATTAAAGCTATCACTAAGTTAGGTTTTGCAGTTGGTTGCATTGATATGTGGGGATTTAATCAGAGAAAGGGAAAATTAGAAAGTGAATTAGTGAAAGAAATGTTATTAGAAGGAAAGACCCTTTGGGGAATGCGTCTATTCGATAATATGGCCTTCTTGGATTATTTGGTTGAGCGTCCAGATGTAGATTCAAATAGATTAGCTACAATTGGGATGTCAATGGGTGGTCTAATGAGCTGGTGGTTTGCAGCGCTAGATGAGCGAATAAAAGTAACTGTAGATATTGCGGCACAGCTTCATCTAGAAACACTAAAAGAAAAACGTGGACTCGACCATCATGGATATTATTATTATGTACCTGGCTTTTTAAAGCATTTTTCGACTGAATCTGTTCAATCATTAATCGCACCAAGACCAAGACTTAGCTTAACGGGAAAAGATGACCGAATGTGCCCTATCGAAGGCGCAGTGCTGCTTAGAGATTATTTAGATAAAGTATATAAAGAATATGACGCAAAAGAACATTGGGAAGGACAAATCTTAACAGGTGGTCATCAGGAAACGGAGGAAATGAGAGCGTTATGGGAAAATTTCCTGAAGAAACATTTGTAGAGAATAGAAGGATTATCGTTGTTGGGAAGAATGGTGTAGGAGATTTCACTCGTATACAAGAAGCACTAGATGAATGTGCAAAAGAGGAATCAGAGGTTACCCTTGTGATACTAAGTGGAGAATATGAGGAAAATATCTTACTCTACCAATCTGATATTCAATTAATCGGTGTGGGTACGGTTAAAATAATAGGTTGTAATTATGCAAAACAAGTAAATGAGAAGGGAACAGAGATTGGCACCTTTCAAACAGCAACCGTTTTTATAAATGGAGAAAATGTATGGTTAGAAAATATCGAAATTATCAATAATGCAGGACCTGGTGAAAAGGCTGGTCAGGCAATAGCCTTATATAACGAAGGAACTAATAATACTTTTAAGCGTTGTATCTTTAGAGGATATCAGGATACGTTATGTTTAGGTCCACTCCCCGATTACCAAAAAGACGGGACACTGTTTTCTACGCCAAAGTTTAAAAAAGAGTTTACTAGGAAGAGAACCACTTTTCAAAATTGTTATATAGAAGGAACAGTAGATTTTATTTTTGGAGGCGGTGAGAGTGTCTTCGAGCAATGTGAAATAAAATCTCTTTTGAGACCTATGAATAAAGAAGGTTATATTACCGCTGCAAGTACACCTAAGGACAACAATGGATTCTATTTTAAAAAGTGCTATTTAACTGCTGATTCCGATGTAGAGAATGTCTATTTGGGTCGACCATGGCGTCCATTTGCAAATGTTACCTTTTCTAATTGTATAGTAGGAAGACATATAGCTCCAAGTAGATGGGATGATTGGGGTAACACAAATAATAGACAATCCGTTAGATTTATGGAAGAAAACAACACCTATTTAATGAAAGAGCCATTACAAAAACTAAATTGGACTTATTTCAAAGAATAGTGGAAAGGGTTATGGAGAATGAAGCGGAGATGGGAAGTAATTATCGGAATAATTGGGTTAGTATTCTGTCTTATATTTCTAGGAGGATTTTCTCTAACAATCACTTCCATGGACGAGAGTACATTTAGAAATTCGGTGTATCCAATCATGCAAGGATCGAGCAATATGAATGATCAAACAGAGAGCTTTGAAGCAATGAAGACATTTGGTGTATGGTGCGGTATATCGTTACTTGTTGTTTTCACTTTTGTGATAGTAGCAACTTTATTAGTTTGGAAGGATACCCATCCTAAATGGGCATCTCTTTTATACTTGTTTGCTGGGGCTTGTACTTTAATGGGGACACAGCTTGTAGCTTTTCCACTAGCGTTTATTTTCTTTGTAGTAGCTGGGTTATGCATGTTTAGAAAGGTAGGATCCCGAAAGAAGGAAGGGGAAAATTATGTCGCGAGTATCTATTAAAAATCCTATATTACCAGGCTTTAATCCTGATCCCAATATTCTAAGAGTAAATGATACTTATTATATTGTTGTATCTTCTTTTGAATGGCTTCCAGGTATTCGAGTTTATCGATCTAATGATTTGGTGAATTGGGAACATGAAACGGATATATTAACAGATCAAGTTGATTTAAAAGGAAATCCACCAAACGGTAGTATTTGGGCTCCACAAATTAGTTATGCAGATGGTGTTTATTATGTGGTTTATACCGATGTTAAAAGTACAAAAAGACCATTCAAAGATAGTCATAACTATCTTATTACTTCACCGAGCATAAATGGTCCATGGTCTAAACCTGTTTACCTTAATAGTAGTGGATTTGATCCATCTTTATTTCATGATCAGGATGGTCGTAAATGGTTATTAAATGAAATTTGGGATTATCGTATACCAACAGGAAATAGATCTGCCGGCATTGTTATGCAGGAGTTTGATAGTCATACAAATAAGTTAGTAGGTCAAGTATATAAGATTTTTGATGGAACAGAACTTGCTAAAACAGAGGCGCCTCATTTGTATCAACATGGGGATTATTATTATTTGATTACCGCTGAAGGCGGAACTGGTTCCGGACATTCGGTGACCATATGTCGTTCTAAACATATTACTGGTCCTTATGAGGTAGACCCTAAATATCCGATGTTAACAGCTAGTGATAAACCTGACTCTCCTCTCCAATGTGCAGGACATGGAAGCATAGTTCAAACACCAATTGGGAATTGGTATATGGTGTATTTATGTACACGACCGCTAGAAAAAACAGCTGCAATTTTGGGAAGGGAAACGGCTATACAGGAAGTATATTGGGATGAGGAAGGTTGGCTCCGTTTAGTTGATGGAGGAAATGGTCCATCCTTATGGACGGAAATTGTGACTGAAACCTTTGTGCAACAAAGAAAAGATACTAATTTTATCGACAATTTCGATGGCGAATTGAGAAAAGAATGGAATACATTAAGAATAGTAGCAAACGATTCTTGGTGTGACTTGAAAAGTAGAAAAGGTTATTTACGCTTATACGCAGGTGAATCTATTCAATCCTTATTTGAACATCATCTATTAGCTGTTAGACAAAAAGACTTTCAATTCGAGGCCATAACGAAATTAGATTATCATCCAAAAACGTATAATCAGATGGCAGGGTTAATGCTATATTTAAATGACAGTAGTTATTTGTACATGTACGTAACAAATGATGAACAGCATGGTCGGGTTATTCGTTTTATGCAGTGTGAAAAATCCGAATTTCATTTATCGCCTATTATGCTGCCTGTTCCTAAAGGAGAAATAGAACTGAAAATTATTGGGGATAAGGCGACAGGGAAATTTTATTATCGTACAGAAGATGAAACTACTTGGCACGAGGTTGAATATACCCAGAATTTACTTTTCTTGTCAGGTGGATTCACAGGAAACTTTATAGGGATAGTTGTGCATGATATGGATAAAAAAGAAGGATCATATGCGGATTTTAATTATTTTCAATATGTCGGTCTAGATAAACTAGATTAACTTTTCATGGTTGAAATGACAAGGAACATCAACTTTGTAAAAAAAACTAATCATAGATTTTCTAAATCAAAACCCTTTTTGAAGATAAAGGGTGTACTTTATAAGGTCTTATACTACATGAAAGGGTGGAATGTACTGTTGTTCCATCCTACTTTTGCTAAATCAATTTAGTTCCTCAAATACCTCTACAACTAATCTTATTTCATTTTCCTCTCCTGCCAACTTGTTTTTATTGAATAGATCAACTCCACATGGATGTGGTCACTAAAAAGATTAAGGTATAGTAAAAGTTTATATATCTAACAATAAATATTGAAAAAAAGGAAAAAAAGAGGTAGTATTTAAATGAGAATGATAATCAATTTAATGATACGTAATGTAAAGATATTTATATAAATGAAAAATCGCTGTTCGTTTGTAATGGACTAAGGTGGGAGTGTGTAGTGGATGGATCATAAAGAACTCTTCGATGTGACGATTGTTGGAGGAGGACCTGCAGGATTGTATTCTGCATTTTATAGTGGTTTGAGAGAAATGAAGACAAAGATCATCGAGTACTTACCACAATTAGGTGGGAAGTTGCATTTATATCCTGAAAAGATGATATGGGACGTAGGTGGCATCACTCCATTACCTGGGGAAAAATTGAGAGAGCAGCTTGTACAACAAGGGCTAACGTTCCGTCCAGAAGTAGTAACGAATACAAAGATAAAGTCTATTTCAAAAAATGAAGAAGGATATTTCCTATTAGAAACAGATAAGGGAGAAACACATTATTCCAAAACCGTTATTGTAGCTGTAGGAAGTGGAATTGTTACACCACAAAAATTAAAAATTGAAGGTGCAGAGAGATTTGAAGTATCTAATTTAAACTATACGATAAAATCTTTGATGCATTTTAGAGATAAAGTTGTAGTGGTTTCTGGTGGTGGGAATTCAGCGGTAGATTGGGCATTAGAATTAGAGCCGATTGCTAAAAAAGTCTATTTAACATGTCGAAAGGATTCTTTAGCTGGTCATGAAGCAAAAGCATCAGAATTGTTAGATAGTAAGGTAGAGTGTCTTTTTCATACCTCTATTACTAAGCTCTTGGCAAACGACAGCCATGAGAAAATTGATGCCGTTGAATTAACAAATTCAATAACTGGTGAAGCCTACAAAGTTAAAGTAGATGAGGTAGTTATTAATCATGGTTATGAAATGGATTC
>DATMFU010000069.1:0-8160 GCA_035556015.1 Niallia sp.
ATGGCTTGTGAGTAAATTCATTCTCCTTCAAGTAGTGTAACCCTCCTTGCCTTTGCCAGCTATGAACTTTGGGATGGGTATAGTTATAGTCTGAATATATTATGTAAAAAGACACTACAGAGTGAATGGTTTTATGAAAATTGGGAAGGATTTATCTAGAATTTTTTCCTATCCATAAATGCTGTCTTAATAAGGTTTGGTCTACATTTTCCCCATCATAATGAACCAAACATGTTATAATTTTATTGGTACTTTCTAACAAAGACTAAAAATGTATTATATATATATTAAGAAAGTTTTGGGTGATTAGTATGAAAAGGAGTATGGAATCTTTAGCTAGCCTTCATAAAGAATTCCTTCAAGACATGTACTTTGACTATGAAGATAATAGTACGAAGTATATAGACCTCATTACAATAATGGCATGTTTGTTTTTCTGTGAATCAGAAAAGAAAAAGGGAAAAACAGAAATAATTATCCCTGTATTTCACTTATCTATATGGGAAAAAGAAAAGGATGCAGTGGAGGAGCTTTTTAAATGGGTATTAAACAAGTCTGTTCCTTTACAATTCACAAAGATAGAACCTACTCATGACCAAGAACTACGTTTAGCCCTACCCACTAATCAAAACGTTTCTTTGTTTCTGGATGATATTGAATCTTTAACTGGGCTATATTACAGCAGTATAAGCAGAGAGAGTTATATATCGGATTACATACGGATAATAGACAAAGATAATGAAAAATCCAAACAACAAAAATTAACTTTATTTTTAAGAAATTCCGTATCCGATTCTACAGAGATTAAAACAGCAGGCTCCATATTTAATAAAAAAAGGATACACCATTCTCCAGCCTCCCTTTTATTGCTATTAATGATTGCTGCCACGAGATCTTATTTTAATGGCGGATCTGCTGTCTATTATTATCAAAGCATGAAAATAAACTTGGACTGTATAGATAATTTCAAGCTATTAGATACAGTTTCTCATCCTAAAACATTTGAACTACTAAATGCACTTTTTGGTAGCATTTCAGCAAATATGATGATTAAAACCCCTCTTCTCTATAAAACAAGGGCAGAGATACTTAAAGAATTACCTAATAAATATAAATTACAAATGAAGAATACAAATGAATGCCTAAGAATGAAACGAAAAATAGAGGACAAACAAGTAGATACTCCTTGTGGTATTTGCACAGCCTGTATCCAGAGAAAAATACATATGGCTGCATCTAATAATGAAGTATATGATGGATTTTATCAATATGATTACGGACAAAAGCTAGTGGAAATGAAAAATGACCAAGATAAACAAATTTTCACAGATTCCATACAGCTAATGCAAACAATTTATGATTATGTAGAGAGTAACTTAGAAAATGTAACTCTAGAAGAACAACATGCAGCTAAAGAATTTATGGCTACCTTTAGTAGATTTATAGAGAAATATAACCCAAATTAAATGCCACCATATTATTGGTGGCATTTAATTTCTGCAATATGCTTTCAGTAGTTGTTTATAAACTACTTTTCTTATTAAAGTGGTTTCTTCTTGTTGTCTATACACTATTTTTACTATCATTTTCTATTAATGTGGCTTTTAGAGTGATTCTATACACCAATTTGGCTAGCTCTTCCCTTTAATACGGCTTTTAGATTGACCCTATACACCACTTTGGCTGTCTTTTCCCTTTAATATGGCTTTTAGACCGATCCTATATACCACTTTGGCTACCTTTTCCCTTTAATATGGCTTTTAGATCAATCCTATACACCATTTTTGCTGTATTTTCCTTTAAATATGGCTTTTAGACCAATCCTATACACCACTTTGGCTGCCTTTCCCTTTAAATATGGCTTTTAGACCAATTCTATACACCATTTTCGCTGGCTCTTCCCTTTAATATGGCTTTTGGATCAATCCTATACACCATTTTTCCTTTAAATATGGTCCTTAATGATCACTACCAAAGAAATTCTTAAATGCTTGGAAAGTAGTTTCTCGGTTTAGAGCTGCAATAGATGTTGTTAAAGGGATTCCCTTTGGACAAGACTGTACACAGTTCTGTGAGTTACCACAGTTCGCTAAGCCACCATCTCCCATAATTTCTTGTAATCTCTCTTCTTTATTCATTTCCCCTGTTGGATGGGAGTTAAATAGTCTAACTTGTGAAAGAGGTGCTGGTCCCATAAAATCAGATTTACTGTTCACATTAGGACAAGCTTCTAAACAAACTCCACAAGTCATACATTTAGAAAGTTCATATGCCCATTGGCGTTTTTTCTCTGGCATTCTAGGTCCAGGTCCTAAATCATATGTTCCATCAATTGGAATCCATGCTTTTACTTTCTTTAAGCTATCAAACATACGACTACGGTCTACTTGTAGATCACGTACGACTGGAAATGTTCTCATCGGCTCAAGACGAACTGGATGTTCTAATTGATCAATTAGTGCAGTACAGGATTGTCTTGGCTTGCCATTAATAACCATGGAGCAAGCACCACAAACTTCCTCTAAGCAGTTCATATCCCAGGAAACAGGTGAAGTCTTTTCTCCAGTACTGGTAACTGGATTTCTTCTTATTTCCATTAATGCAGAGATGACATTCATATTTGGACGATACGGTAGAGTAAATTCTTGTACATAAGATGGTGAATCAGGGTCATCTTGTCTTGTGATTTGAATTGTTACAGTTCTTTGTTCCCCCATTTTTATTTCACTCCCTCTTTTTGCTTGGAATAATCTCTTTTTCTTGGTTTAATCAAGGAAGTATCTACTTCCTGGTAATGAAAATCAGGTGCCTCCTCTGCTGAAACAAACTTGGCCATTGTTGTTTTTAAGAAATCTTCATCATTTCTTTCTGGAAACTCTGGCTTATAATGCGCTCCACGACTTTCATTTCGGTTATAAGCACCTAACGTGATAACTCTTGCTAGTTGCAACATATTCTCTAATTGACGGGTAAATACCGCTCCTTGGTTACTCCATTTTGCAGTATCATTAATATTAATCTTTTTATATCTTTCTAGTAACTCTTGGATTTTATGATCAGTCGCCATCAGTTTATCGTTATAGCGTACTACTGTTACATTATCTGTCATCCATTCTCCTAATTCTTTATGAAGAATATATGCATTTTCTGTTCCATCCATTTTCATAATATCTTGCCATTTATTCTCTTCTTCCTTCACTGCAGAATCATAGATAGTGGAAGAAAGGTCTTCTGCACTCTTTTGAAGTCCACTAATATAACGAACAGCATTTGGTCCTACTACCATGCCACCATAAATAGCAGATAATAAGCTATTTGCACCTAAACGGTTTGCACCATGTTGAGAATAATCACATTCTCCAGCGGCAAATAATCCAGGAATATTGGTCATTTGATCATAATCTACCCATAATCCACCCATAGAGTAATGAACAGCAGGGAAAATCTTCATTGGAAGCTTTCTTGGATCTTCTCCTGTGAATTTTTCATAAATTTCGATGATACCACCTAATTTAATATCCAGCTCCTTCGGATTTTTATGAGACAAATCTAAGTACACCATGTTTTCTCCATTGATGCCTAATTTTTGGTCCACACAGACATGGAAGATTTCTCTAGTTGCAATATCCCTTGGAACAAGATTCCCATATGCAGGATATTTCTCTTCTAAGAAATACCAAGGCTTCCCATCTTTATATGTCCAAATTCGTCCACCTTCTCCACGTGCTGACTCACTCATCAGTCTAAGCTTATCATCGCCAGGAATAGCAGTTGGATGAATTTGAATAAATTCACCGTTTGAATAATATGCTCCTTGCTGATACACAACTGAAGCTGCAGATCCTGTATTGATAATAGAATTAGTTGATTTACCAAAGATAATACCAGGACCACCAGTTGCCAATATAACAGCATCTGCTCGGAAGCTTTTGATTTCCATTGTTTTTAAATCTTGCGCTTTTATCCCTTTGCATACTCCTTCACTATCGGTAATAATACCAAGGAATTCCCAACCTTCATATTTAACAACTAGTCCATCTACTTCAAATCTTCTTACTTGCTCATCTAAAGCATAAAGAAGCTGTTGCCCTGTAGTAGCCCCTGCAAATGCAGTTCTATGATACTGTGTTCCTCCAAATCGACGGAAGTCTAGTAATCCCTCAGGTGTTCTATTAAACATTACTCCCATACGATCCATTAAATGAATAATTCCAGGAGCAGCTTCTGCCATTGCTTTAACTGGAGGTTGATTTGCTAAAAAGTCTCCACCATAAACAGTGTCATCAAAATGTTCCCAAGGTGAATCTCCTTCACCTTTTGTATTTACAGCTCCATTTATTCCACCTTGTGCACATACAGAATGAGATCTTTTTACAGGTACAAGGGAAAACAATTCTATTGGAGTACCCGTTTCTGCTACCTTAATTGCGGCCATTAGTCCTGCTAAGCCACCACCTACGATAATTACTTTCCCTTTCTTCATAACGAAATCTCCACTCCTTCATTCTAGCTCTATTAATCTATGATTCTTATACGAATGCAAAAATTGCTCTTACGCCGACAATAGTTAATAATACAAAGATACCTAGTGTTACATATGTACTAATTCGTTGCGATTTCGGAGTAACTGTAATACCCCAGCTTACACAGAAAGACCATAATCCATTTGAAAAATGAAAGATTGTAGAAATTACTCCAATTAAATAGAAGGCAATCATCCATGGATTAGAGAAAATTTCAGCCATCATATTGAAATCTACTTCTTTACCTAATTGCGCTGCCACCCTTGTTTGCCATACATGCCATACAATAAAAATAAGGGTAATAATTCCTGTCACTCTCTGTATGTAGAACATCCAGTTTCGGAAATAGCCATATTTTTTGGTATTATTTTTTGCAGTAAAGGCAATATAAATACCATAAATAGCATGATACAAAATAGGTAGAAGTATCACAAAAATTTCTAAAAAGTACCTAAATGGTAAATGTTCCATAAAACCAGCAGCTTTATTAAAAGCCTCTACACCTTTAGTCGCAAAGTGATTTACGACTAAATGTTGTATAAGAAATACACCTACAGGAATGACTCCTAATAAGGAGTGAAGTCTCCTAAATAAAAACTCTCGATTTGCAGCCATAAAATTCCCCCCCTAAATAATGACAAGTAAAATAGTGTTTTGAAACGATTACAAAACCAAAAATTCTTACAATTAAGTGACAATTTAATTGTACTCTTAAAAAAAAATACGGTCAAGAAAACGGATACATTAAATAAAATTTCTTTCCTTATTTTTACTATATGATGAAAAAAGAAATAATTTCCTATTTTCTACTAAACGAATAAACAAGAGTCAGCTATCGAATAATAGAATCATAAAAAGAGGACTATTTATTCATTTTCCTTCATTATCTTATGTATTTTTTTCATTTTTACAGTATACTATTTAGGCTAGTTATTTTATTCTAATAATAGAGCATGTCATATACTAAATATTATTCGTGTCACGGTGATTGAATTAACAATAATTACCATAAAAAGAGAGATAAACACGATTTTAAATATAATAGAATGATAGAAAGAGGAGAGCGTAATGAGTGATTTAACACCGTTAGAAGAAAAATCACAGATAGAACAAGAAGATCCACTTACTGTTCCTGCATATGGATATGAATTAATTAGAGAAATATTAATACCTGAATTATTAGGGAGGGAAACACCTGATCTTTTATATTGGGCTGGGAAAAGGATTGCTCGTTTATTTCCCTTAGATACTGTAGAAGAATGCGTTTCTTTCTTTCAAAAAGTCGCTTGGGGTAATCTAGAAGTAACGAAGCTAACCAAAAATGAAGTCATCTATTCTTTATCTAGCGATCTTATTGAAAAGAGATTAAAAGAAAAAGGTAAAAGTACTTTCCAATTAGAGGCTGGATTTCTAGCACAGCAATATCAACAAATAAAAAAAGTGATTGTGGAAGCATTTGAAGAACCCAAAAAAAGAAATCAAAAAGTTACAATTACCGTTCGATGGGATAGTAAGGACATTATAGAGTAAAAAAAGAAGGTTTTAACATAACCTTCTTTTTTTAGTTTTATTATATTCTAAATGTATTAATACTCTGCTTTAATTCTTCTGCAAGGTCTGCTAACGAACTTGCAGATGCTTTTATTTCTTGCATCGCCGCTAATTGTTCATCGGTAGTAGTAGCCATTTTTTCCGAGTAAGTTGCATTTTCCTTTGAAACCGTTAACAAATCATTAGCTGAAAAAGCCACTGTTTTTATCTTTTCTGCTATTTCACTAGCGATGTTTGAAACTTCTGCCATTTGTGGAGAAATACTTTCTACTCTATTTATGATACCAATGAATGTATCGGATGTTTTCTGAGAGGCAATAATTCCGTTTTGCACATTTGATGTAACTGTTTCCATCCCTTTCACCGTATTTTTCGTATCCGTAAGAATATTACCAACAATTTCTCCTATTTCTCTCGCTGACGCTTCTGATTGTTTGGCCAATTTCCCCACTTCTCCAGCAACTACCGCAAAACCTTTTCCTTGTTCACCAGCTCTAGCAGCTTCTATTGCTGCATTTAAAGCAAGTAAATTAGTTTGCGCTGCAATCCCACTTATAACATCTACAATACTTTCTATAGCTTTTGTTCGATCTTGTAAATGCTTCATTTGTATATTAGATGTTTCTACTGATTCCCGAATTTCATTCATTTGAGTAAGTGTAAGTTCTACTGATTCTTCTCCTTCTTTTGCTTGGAGAACAGTTTCCGTAGTCAATGCAGATACTTGCTTTGTATTTTCTGCTACTTTGTTGATATGGTCAGAAATGTTACTTAATGAGTTCGAATTATTTATCAAGCGTTCACTTTGAAATTCTGCTCTACTTGCTACTTCTTGAATAGTGCTAGCCACATATTCTGATGAAGAAGTTGTTTGTTCTGCACCTGCTAGCAATTCCTCTGAAGAAGCTGCAACATGCTCAGATTTTTCATTTAC
Source organism: Niallia sp. (assembly GCA_035556015.1). Lineage (GTDB taxonomy): Bacteria > Bacillota > Bacilli > Bacillales > Cytobacillaceae > Niallia. Next base: position 7,009 of record DATMFU010000069.1, read on the forward strand.
CTGGGATATGATAGTATGTAAATTTTCCGTCATTTTTTTAAAGGCTATTGCAACCTGTCCAATTTCATCCTCTTGGGAAATCTCTACCTTTTCTGTTAAATCTCCTTTAGAAATATGTATAGCAGATTCTCTTAACTTATTTAATGGTCTTGTGATCGAATTAGTAATAAGGTATACAATAAAGCCACCAACTAGTATAGAAACAAAAATAACGATTATCGTTTGCAGCAATATAGGCATTGTCATATCATTTATCTCAGACTTATTAATAAATCCGGATATTTTCCAACCACTTGATGTATTTGTAGTAAATTTCACAAGATAGTTTTTGTTTTGCTCTGCTAAATTCAACACGCCACTTTTTTTATTAAATAATCCATCTAGATTACTTTCTTTTTCAACAGATCCAACCTCTTTAGTAGGATGAGCAATATAGTACTTATTTGAATCCATTATCATAATATAACCCTTATCTCCAATTTTAACATTTGAGATAAGATTTTTTATATTTTCTAAGCTAACTTCCATTCCGAATACACCAGCTTGGTTCTCTGCCTGTTTTGAAATGGCAACAACTAGGCTTCCAGTTGCAATCGATAAATATGGCTTCGAAATAATTACTTTTCCTTTATTCTTTTCTGCATTTACATACCAATCTTCTTTTCGAGGATCATACCCGCTCCCTAGTATATTCTGAGGAGATTGAATCATTCTTCCATTAGAAGTTCCAAAAAATACACTTTCTAGGTCTAAGTTTAATTCCATAAAATCATCGAATTCTTTTTTGAATTCTGAATACACTGTTTCATCATTTTCGTCATATATTAATGATTTAGAGTAAATGATTGCCTGCAAAATTCTAGGTTCTAATGTCTTATTTATCATTTCATCTACAATTTTAACGTTTTCCTCCGATGAACTAATAAATTGCTTGTTCATTTCACTCCTTGCTTTTATAAAAGAGAAACCACTTATGAGCAAGCTTGGAATAATCAAAATAAGGATAAACGAAAAAATAAGTCTTCTCTTCACTGTGAGAAATTTACCATTAAACTTATGATTAAATTTCCTTTTCATACTACTAAAGTATCTTTTTTTCACATTCCACATCCCCCAAATTAGTAAAATTCACCCTTATTGTATCACAATAGT
>DATMFU010000070.1:0-29012 GCA_035556015.1 Niallia sp.
TCATCTAGAAAATAACTCAGAAATAATGCAAGAAGACTACGAAACACTCATGAAAATAATGAACCGAGCCAGAAAATTAGTACTACTAGACGAAGACGAACGCCCAACCAAATTCAAAATGGACCGAAACGGAAACCTAGAGAAAGTTGCAGAGTAACATGAAATGCGGAGGACACCCGTTTAGGAGCGTGGAAACTGGAGAGTTATCGACTGAGATAAAGGAAACACCTCGAACGCCAGTGAGTGGATGTTGACTTATCGTAGGGAGATCACTTGAAGTTTCTCAGCTCCTGGGTGTCCGTAGCTGGACAATATAAAAAGCGGAAGCGCCTGTTTAGCGGTATACAAACTGGAGGGGTTCTGACTGAGATAAAGGAAACACCTCGAACGTTAGTGAGTGGATGTTGACTTATCGTAGGGAAGAAACCTGAAGTTTGCTAACCGCTAGGCGCTGGAGCTAGTGATGAAATGCGGAGGACATCTGTTAAACATCCACAAATAATTAAATAATAAAAAAATAATAAATAGATAAGAGGAGAAATTTGGTAACTATTCTCGATTTTAAAAGAGGGTAAGTAAGGACATTCTTTTTAAGAAATATCCTTACTCACCCTCTTACGGCTTTATAAATTGTTTATTTTATAAATTACGTCACATATTATAAAGATTGAAGTATCTTATTATTTCTTTCTACTACTCGATTATAATAGGATTCAAATAATGGAAGCTCCTCTTCTTGAAGCGTACCCGCATATAAGTAACCTGCATGTTCTTTTAAAGCAAAAAGTAATTTGGACATTACTTGATCAACTGTTATCGGAACTTCTAGAAGCTCTGATAAGGATGCCATCACATCTGGAGTAATTACCGGGTATTCAAACTTTGTACTTTCTCCTTGAAGACTATGCTCATAAAATTGTCTAATGATTTCTGCTCTTTCTTCACCGCTTCCATTTACGCATAAATAGATTTGAACAGCTACCCCATTTCTAAGCCTTCTTTGTGAAATACCTGCGAATTTTTTATCCTCTATACTTAAATCATAGCTACCAGGACAATAGGAACCTACTATTTCTTTTGCTTCGATAGTTTTTCCGTATTCCTTAAACATATCCTTTATCAAATCCCACATGGTATCATATCCACTATTTATATCAATTTTCTTATCTTTTTCTGGAAGAATAAGGGATATATTTAACACTCCTTCATCTAACACAACAGCTAAACCACCTGAATTGCGAACAATATATTGATAACCTTGTTCCTTCAGATAATTTAATCCATTCTGTAAATATGGCAGCCTTGTATCCTGTATCCCTAATACAATGGTTCGATTATGTACCCATGTTCTAGCAGTAGCAGGTGCTAGTTTTCCTCCTACTGATGAACAAAGAGTATCATCCATTCCAAAAGAATGTAATGCTGAAACATGTAATCCAGTAGTAGATTGATCGATAATTCTCCATTTTTCTTGATTTAACAAACTAGTATTGCTAGCCATTTATTTAGCTCCTTCACTAATTAACAACTATTTACCCCTATATAAATAAGGAACTTGTTATAGTAATTTTAATCTTGTTATAACGGTCCGTTTATTTCCTCAAATTATTACCAATTCTTACAAACAAACTTAGTAATAAGGTTCACTCTATTATAGCGAAAATAAATATGTAACAAAAGATAGCATGTTCATATTCATTTAGAAAGATATATAATCCCCCTCAGTTTGCCTCCAATGAGAATAAAAAATTCATGATTTACTTGTAAGCTATACATTCAACAAAATAAAAAAAAGAGCCTAATCTCACCTATACAATGTATGAAACACTGCTTATGAGTTTTAGGCTCTTTTAAAATCTTATCTACTATTATTTTGTTAAGCTTTGAGCTGCAGTGATTAATGCTAATTTGTAAACATCTTCTTCGTTACATCCACGAGAAAGATCATTTACTGGTGCATTTAATCCTTGTAAAATTGGCCCAACTGCTTCAAAGTTTCCTAATCTTTGAGCGATTTTATATCCAATATTACCAGCTTCTAAGCTTGGGAATACGAATACATTTGCATCACCTTGAATTGGTGAATCTGGAGCTTTTTGTTTTGCAACAGATGGTACAAATGCTGCGTCAAATTGGAATTCTCCATCGATTACTAATAGAGGATCTCTTAATTTTGCTTCTGCTAAAGCAGCTTCTACTTTTTCTGTTTCTGCTGATTTAGCAGAACCTTTTGTAGAGAAACTTAACATAGCAACGCGAGGGTCTACATCAAACATTCTTGCAGTTTTCGCACTTTCGATTGCGATTTCAGCAAGATCTTGGCTATCTGGAGCAATATTGATTGCACAATCAGCGAATACATATTTTTCGTCTTCGCGAACCATGATGAAAACACCAGAAGTCTTAGAAACACCTTGCTTTGTTTTGATGATTTGAAGTGCTGGACGTACTGTATCTGCAGTAGAATGAATAGCACCACTTACAAGACCATCTGCTTGGTTTGCATATACTAACATAGTACCAAAATAATTCTCATCTAATAGAATTTTACGAGCATCTTCTTCCGTAACTTTTCCTTTACGTCTCTCAACAAAGGAAGCAACAAGTGCATCATATTGTGCATAGTTCTTTGGATCATAGATTTCAGCATTGTCTAGTGATACACCTAGGTTACTAGCTTTAGCTTCAATTTCCTTAATGTCACCAATTAAAATTGGAGTTACAACATTTTCTTCTGCTAGACGACCAGCAGCTTTTAAAATTCTCTCATCTAATCCTTCTGGAAAAACGATTTTCACGTTTTGACCTGTTACTTTTTCTTTTAAACCTGAGAATAAATCACTCATTGTGTTACTTCCTCCTTTTTATGTACATATAATAGGATACTATTCCACCATAAAATTTCAAGAAATATTCTTCACTTTCTTCTTACTATTTTTATTCCTTTGAAAGATTTCCCTTTTTACTAATTTCTTATTCTCTTTTTTTGAATAATCAAGAAATATTTTGATTTTGTCATAAATTGTTCATATTTATCACGAGGGTTATTACGCTAGATTATGGAGAAACTATGATATAGTTACTATATAGTGAGAATGAGTTTAAGGAGTGAACATATAAAATGAGTGAAGCAGCAAAAACATTAGATGGATGGTATTGTCTCCACGATTTTCGTACAATAGATTGGACAACATGGAAAATGATATCTAGTGAAGAAAGACAAGCAGCTACTCAAGAGTTTTTAACTCTTTTAGAAAAGTGGAATGCTGTTCAAGAAAACAAAAATGGTAGTCATGCTTTATATACAATTGTAGGTCAAAAAGCAGATTTTATGTTGATGATTTTGCGCCCTACAATGGAAGAATTACAAGAGTTAGAAACAGAATTTAATAAAACAAAATTAGCTGAATATACTGTACCAGCTTATTCTTATGTATCTGTTGTTGAATTAAGTAACTATCTTCCTGCTGATTCTGATGAAGATCCATATGAAAATCCGCATGTTAAAGCGAGATTATATCCAATTCTTCCAGAAGCAAAGTATGTTTGTTTCTATCCAATGGACAAACGCCGTCAAGGAGAAGACAACTGGTATATGCTTCCAATGGATGATCGCAGAAGCTTAATGCGTAGTCACGGGATGATTGGAAGACAATACGCTGGTAAAGTTAAACAGATTATTACTGGTTCAGTTGGTTTTGATGATTACGAATGGGGAGTAACACTATTTGCAGAAGATGTACTCCAATTTAAAAAACTAGTTTATGAAATGCGTTTTGATGAAGTAAGTGCTCGTTACGGAGATTTCGGTTCCTTCTTTGTAGGTAATATCTTAAAAGCGGATTCTATTTCTTCTTATTTATATGTGAATTAACACAAAAGAAAACGGATGGCCAACCAAATCGGCTATTCGTTTTTCTTTTATAAAATTTCCATCACTTGTCATATCTTTTTCTTCTTGTTCATAGGATTAGTTAGTGAGCATAGCCTAAGAATCATAGATGAAATGCCAACATACTTCTTCCTAAACATGTCGCTACTTGGTGATAGCTTCGCAAAAAAAGAAGTATTACTAGCTTGGCTTTGTATAAGATTATGGAGGGATGAAAATGACTCAATCTAATTATCCAAATCAAAATCGAAATTTTACAAATTACGGTTATCCTCAAGGATACGGAAATCAGGGTCAGGTACCAACTTACGGAAACCAACAAGTATTCCAACCACAACAAACGCCACCACCACAACCTATACCGTCGTCAGCTACAGGTGCCACTCAAGGACAATTACCTATTGAAGCCTCTTATATCGAGAATATTCTACGATTAAACAAGGGGAAACTTGCCACTGTATTTGCAACTTTTGAAAATAACCGTGAGTGGAATGCAAAAACATTTAAAGGAATAGTGGAAGCTGCCGGGCGTGACCACCTTATTTTAAGCGATCCACAAACAGGGAAACGATATCTGATTCCAATGGTATATTTAGATTACATTACCTTTGATGAAGAGATCGAATATGAATACCCATATGGAGCAACACCAAATCTTTCTACATATCCTCCAAGATAAATGCAGAATTTTTGGTAGCAGTAGGATAAACAAGTATTGTTGTCCATATACATTTAGGTTGTTCCTCTTTATTTGAAGAACAACCTTTTATTTTTCCCAATAAAAAAGACACGGTTGCTTCTAACTCCCATGCCCCTTTTTATTCCAATTACATCCACTTCCATACAGCAATAATAACTAACAACCATGCTGTTATAAAAGCTACTCCACCAAGAGGTGTAATTGCACCTAAAACTTTTATTTGTGTAACTGCTAAAATGTACAGACTTCCCGCAAATAAAATGATGCCAACAAACATCAACCACCCAGCCCAGTTTAGGAGACTACTCTCTGGAAATTTTCCTAGCAAAAATCCAATAATAATTAATCCTGTGCTATGAAACATTTGGTAAGTGACACCTGTTTTCCAAGTTTCTAAATATTTTTCAGGTATTTTCCCCTCTAGTCCATGTGCTCCAAATGCTCCTAATGCTACGGATAATAGTGCATTTATTGCTCCAATTATGATAAAGACCTTCATTATATAGCACCCCTCCTAGAAATCAAATAGAGAATCTCCATTCCCTTCATCTGTATCTAACTTTGTTGTTTGTGTAGTTGTTTGAATCGTTTGAATAGGTACTGGTGTAACTGGTGCTACAGGATAAGATGCCTGCTGAAGAGGTTTTTGATAGGAGATGTTCTCGACTCTTCCCTCTTGTTCTAACACCAATTCACATAATGACTTAATTGCATAGACTCTTTCTCTAATTCTTGCATCGGAGTTGCTTGTTTTTGCTTCCTTTAGTTGCTCTTCCATTTTTGTTAGCAATTGTTGAATAGATACGCTCATCTACCCCACTCCCTTCCTACTTTATTTTAGGCTGGTACTGAAGACAATCATGACCAGACGATTTTTTCACTTCCATAGAGGGCAACATTCTTCCTTTGAATTGATACGCTTTACACCCTTTTGGAAATTGGGGATCCCAGGTAACATAAAAATATTTACATTGGTAGCAATTAATCTTATTACTTTTCATATCATTACCTTCCATTTAAAAAGGTAGACTTCTTAGAGCCTACCTTCTTATCTTATTATAAGCTTCTTTTTATGAAAAATCATCTATACACCAGTCTATAGGAACCTGTCCCCATTCTTTTAATATATTATTTATATGAGAAAAAGGACGACTACCTATAAAGCCTCTATGAGCAGATAATGGACTAGGATGTGTAGATAAAATAAATCTATGTTTATTTTCATCTATTAAGGTTAACTTTTTTTGTGCCGGTTTCCCCCACAATACAAAAATGACAGGATCTACTCGTTCATTTAGTACTTTTATCACTTCATCTGTGAAACATTCCCACCCTTTCCCTCGGTGGGAATTAGCCTGTCCCCCTCTGACAGTTAACACTGTATTTAACATAAGAACTCCTTGGTCTGCCCATTTTTTTAAGTATCCGTGACTCGGTATAGGACAGCCCAAATCCTCCTGAAGTTCCTTATAAATATTCTTTAAAGAAGGAGGAATCTTTACTTCCGGCTTAACAGAAAAACTAAGTCCATGAGCCTGATTAGGTCCATGATAAGGATCTTGTCCTAAAATGACCACTTTCACTTTATGAAGGGCTGTTAATTCGAAGCTGGAGAAAATATCTTCCTTTTTAGGATAAACTGTATAGGAGTGATATTCTTTTTCTAAGAAGCTCTCTAAATGTGAGAAATAATCTTTTTGGCGTTCTTGTTGTATCAATTCTTCCCATGTACTAATCATTCCATCACTCCTTAGTTGCTTTCATAGGTTAGGTTAACGGAATAGCCTAATTGCTCATAGAAATCCTCTATCGTCTTCTTCGCATTCTCTTCTGCCTTTTCTAAAATTCCTTGAGCTATTGCCTCTTGTTCCATACTTTCCTTTGCTTCATCCATTAACTCATATGCTTCTTCCCATTTTACATCACTACGGAAAATACCTGTTACAGAATAGGTTTCCACTTCTTCAAAATCAACAGAAGGATTCTGTAGAAATGTCGCTTTTGGAATAGTCATGCGAATTGTTTTATTCTTTTCATCTATCTTTACTTGTTCCTTTGTTAAATGGGAAAGATCTACTCCAGCAGTAATCGTTCCAGGAACTACTAAAAGTAGTTTTCTTTTCGTACCTGGTATATTTGCTTCAATCTCTTTTCCAAATATCTCATTATCCTCTTTTTCTAAAATCACTTTTAAATATGCTTGAGAGGTGGCTAAAGTAGATAAGTCCTTCATTTGTTCTATATAGGCACTTTTTTTCATTACCGAATCGTGAGGAAAGGCAAACTTCCATAAACCAACTATTCCTGCTATCAATATCAAAATAACTAGTAGCATGACTAAAATTATTTTGGTTCCTAATCTTCCTTTTCTTCTATTAAAACCAAATGTAGGAAACCGAAGTTCTCTGTGATTCCCTTCTATAGCTGCACTCGCTTGCTCCAGTTTTCCTTTTTCTATCTCTTGTTTCACTGTCTTTCTCTCTTTTCTAGTGATCACTTAATCCCCCCACTAATCTTTCTATTCTACATTATATAAAGAAAAGTCTTGATTGTGGTGAAAATTGTCTATTACCTATATATGAAATTATTACCAGCAGGAAAAAGGTTTTATCTTGTTACCGATAGGATAAATAGAAAACATAGATAAGATGAATAAATATATTTTCATAGGAGGAATGGAATATGTATAAAGTAGAAGTTGTAGAAAATGGTGTACAAGCTAGCAATATTATCAATGCATTAGAAAATCAAGGCTACAATAAAGAAAACATTTATATCTTTGCACATGATAAAGATCGTTCAGAAGATTTAAGTGCAGCTACCGATACTGGAAATGTATCCATGAAAGAACAAGGACTCTTCGATTCTATTGGAAATGTATTTAGAAAACGTGGAGATGAACTACGTTCCAAAATGCAATCAGTTGGTTTAACAGAAGCCGAAGCAGAAAAATACGAGGAAGTATTAGACACAGGAAAATTAGTTATTATTGGCTCTCATGAATAAAACCTTTTGGGGTCAGACCCTCACTGCTTTAAAGCAGTGAGGGTCTGACCCCAAATTTACCCCATTAACTGATCATATAAATTTTTAGCATGGACCACGTCTTTTGTTTGATGAACCAAAGCTCTTCCATCTTTAAACAAGACGAGCCTATTGTCTTTTAATTGTACATTTAAGAGGAATGGGTTCTGCGTTACCTTATATCCTCTTTTTACTAAACTTTCTGCAAGATAGGTAAAGTTCAATTCTTTTTTAAAACTTGGACGTATTTGAACAGTATCTCTTCCACATAAAATCGCTGTTTTTGTTTGATTTTCCTTTTGCAAGAAGGGATAAGATCGCTCTTTCCCACATGTACGACAATCTGTTCTTTTTGCACGGCTCACTTTTATGTTTTGCGAAGTATTATTCCATAAATCAAAACTATAAAATGTTCCCCTTAATGAGTTTTTATCTTGTATGAGAATCTTCAAAGCCTCTGTTACTTGATGGGCTACCACTAATTGAACTGCAGGAGAAATAATCCCCGCTGTATCACAACTCATTCCATTCATAGGCATAACTTGTAGGAGACAATGCAAACAAGGAGTTATCTCTGGCAGAATGGTGAATGTCATTCCACTACTACCAACACATGCTCCGTAAATCCAAGGAACTCCATGTTTAATCGATAAATCATTAATAATCATACGAATTTCCATATTATCTGAAGCATCTATTATTAAATCAATTTCTTCTATTATATCTTCCAGTAATTCTACTGTAGCCTCTCCTACAATCCCTGTTATCTCACAATCTCCATTAATTTCTCTTAATCTCTTTTCTGCAGCAATAGCTTTTGGAATACGATTTTCTGCATCCCTTTCCGTATAAAGTTGTTGTCTTTGTAGGTTACTTCTTTCTACATAATCTCTATCAATTATTGTTATTCTACCAATCCCACTTCTTACAAGCATCTCTGCTGTGCTAGAGCCAAGTGCCCCAGCTCCTATTATTAATACCTGCTTTTTTCCTAGCAAACTTTGACCACTATCGCCAATAGGAGAAAATAAAGTTTGTCTTGAATACCGATTTTCTCTCACCTCCATTCTCCTTTCTGTATAAATTAGCCTCCACTCACAGGTGGTATAAAAGCAATCGTATCATTATCTTGTACCATATCATCGTCTAACGCGAATTCTTCATTAATAGCAACTAAAACACCATCTAATTGAAGATTAGGATAGCTTACTTGCAAATAACTTTTTAATTGGGCAATCGTTTGGTTAGATGTCTCAAGGTATAACTCTTCAACACCTATCCTCTCTTTTATTCCTGCAAAAAATAGTAGTTTAACCATGCAATTCCTCCTCATCAGGCTTCCCACTCTTATATTGCTTCGTTCCTTGTTGGTTTCCAATCCATTCTTCTCCTGTTACCCAGTGCTCTTTTTTCCAAATAGGAACAATTTCCTTAATTCTTTCCATCGCAAACTCATTTGCCTCATAAGCAGCTTTTCTATGTGGAGTAGAAACAGCAATTACCACTGCAACATCACTTATATCAAGCCTTCCAACTCGATGTGTAATGGCAATTTCAACATCTCCCCATTTTTCTTTCACTTCTTCTGCTATTTGTTTCAACTTTTTCTCAGCCATTGGAATGTATGCTTCATAAGTTAAATATAGTGTTTTCTTTCCTTCTGTTAGTTCACGAACAGTACCAATAAAAGTTGTTACTGCACCGGCATTTCTTCTTATTACTTTATCAATAACAGATTGTATGTTAATGGGAGTTTCTATTATTTCAAAAAAATTCATCTTCACGACGATTCCTCCATATTTCTTATTAGATTACAACAATAAACTGAATACTTCTACAATTATACCTATTAAATGCACTCCACTCCCACTAAATTGTCAATTAATTTAAAGAAAAAATAATAAAATGTACAACTAATAATCTTAAAGCGCCATAATAAAAATAGACTCATCTAAAATTATGGATTATCTACCATGTAAACTATTGTAAATAACTCTTTTCATAGGGTGGAGAAAAGAATAATCTCTATCTTTCCTATTTCTTAAATAGGATATAATGAAATAAAGCTAGAAAAGTTGTATGATTAATAAAAATGGTCTACAATTATTCAATCAAAACAAAGTCATTATTTTCTTTAAATGACATATCGTCATAATTACGTAGGAGGCATAACAATGAAAAAAGTATTAACTTTAGCAGGTTCTGACACTAGTGGTGGAGCGGGAATTCAAGCAGATTTAAAAACATTTCAGGAGCTTGGTGTATATGGAATGACTGCTATAACTACTATTGTTACAATGGATCCAAAAGACCATTGGCATCATGATGTATTTCCACAAAACATAGATACGGTTAATGCTCAGTTAGAGACAGTTCTTTCTGTTGGTATTGATGCAATGAAAACAGGTATGTTAGGATCTGTTGAAATCATCGAAACAGCAGCAAAAATTATTGATGAAAAGAACATTAAAAACGTTGTTATTGACCCAGTAATGGTATGTAAAGGTGAGGATGAAGTACTTCATCCTGAAACAGCTGAGGCAATTCGTGATCTTCTAGTACCTCGTGCAACAGTGGTTACACCTAACTTATTTGAAGCATGGCAGTTAGCAAAAACAGATCACCCGATTAAAACGATTGAAGATCTAAAAGAAGCAGCTGTAAAAATCCACGAATTAGGACCAAAGTATGTTCTGATTAAAGGTGGTAGTAAATTAGGCCATGATAAAGCAATAGACTTACTTTATGACGGAAAAGAATTTAAATTTTTCGAAACAGATTTAATTGATACTACTTATACACATGGAGCAGGTTGCACTAATTCTGCTGCTATTACAGCTGAATTAGCAAAAGGTGCAACAGTTGTGGAAGCTGTTCAAACAGCAAAGGACTTTATTACAGCAGCGATTCGTAATGGATTTAAATTAAACGAATATGTTGGACCAACTATGCACGGCGCATACAGAAATGAAAAGCAAAAAGTCACTTCTAATTAATTTTTCCTAAAATAAGTAATGGAAGGAGGAAAAGAAATGGAGTTTGTCATACTGGATAAAGTTCAAGTAGAAATAGATCGTTTAAGTAAAAAAGATGTCTTTGTACACTTAGAAACTACCAATGGTGCCTATGCTACTCATAATGATGAATCTTTCTTTAACTCTGGTGCTTATATCCGTAACGCCAAACTAAAGTATGAATATGGCAAAATAACAGGCAATGGTCCTTATCGCGTTGGACTAAAAACAGAAATTGGATGGGTTTATGCAGAAGGAATTACTCACTATGAAGTAGACAATCAAAACCGCTTATTATTGGCTGGTCTTGATTTTACTGGGAAGCTAGCAGTAGCATTAGAAATTAGTGAAACCCCATTTGAGTAAGAAAGCGAAATTTTTTAATCCAGTTAGAGATTTTTTATCCTTCATACTGTAGGATAAAACCCACTTGAGAGGAGGCCAAATTATGGAAAAGGAAAGCCATGTACTTGTAATCTTCCCACATCCAGATGATGAGGCATTTGGGGTATCCGGTACTATTTCAAAGTTTATTCATGAAGGTACTCCTGTGACTTATGCTTGTCTGACATTAGGTCAAATGGGAAGGAACTTAGGAAATCCGCCATTTGCTACAAGAGAATCATTACCTGGTATCAGAAAAAGCGAGCTATTAGAAGCAGCAAGAGCTATGGGACTTGAAGATCTTCGTATGCTAGGTTATCGTGATAAAACAATTGAGTTCCTAGATGAGAATGTATTGGTAAATGAATTCACTTCTTTAATGGATGAACTTAATCCTTCACTAGTTATTACATTCTACCCTGGGTATTCCGTTCATCCAGACCATGATGCTACAGGAGCAGCTGTTGTCAAAGCTATGCAACAAAGAGATGCCTCTAAACGTGCTAAATTATATTGTGTTGCCTTTGCCAAAAACTGTGAAGAAGACATAGGTAAACCAACAATTGAAATCGATGTAAGTAACTATGTGGATAAAAAGGTTGCAACCATTGCTGCACATCTATCTCAAACACAAGAATATGCTGCTACACTTCAAGAAGGTTTAAACAATCAAGATTCAGAAATTCTTGCTCGATTGAATATGGAAAGATATTGGGAGTATAAGTTCTAAAAATTGTATGTAAACTAAAAGAGTCAGGTTCACTAATTTAGTAAGAAACCCTTCTTGGGGAACTACTATGGTGAATCTGACTTTTAGGTTGTTATCCTAATATCCTTATCCCTTTAATAGATTTTCAATCTTTCCTTCTAATTCTTCCTTTGCATTTTGCACATGATCCCCATCTTCTGATTTAATCATATTAACAAGCATTCTTTTCATAAGACGCATCTTTAATCCTTTCAGAATTAAAGTACCTTCAAATTCTACCTGTGTTCCCTCCTGAATTTCCGAGAAGGTATATTCGTAATCAACAGTTAGTCCATTTGATACACTTCTTCGTTTTAAATTAGCATTTTCCTTATAAATAAGGTACTCCACTTCCGCACCTATTAAATTCCCTCTTACTTTTCTAATTTCCTTATATTTAGTTCCTAGACCAACAGGACCATTGGTTACCATTTCAATAGATTCTACTTTTGACATATATTGAGGAGCATTTGCCATATCCGCAAAGTAGGCAAATACTTCTTCTATCGGTTCACATATAATAACACTTGCTTGAAAATCAGCCATATTTTCACCTCTATCTAAGAAAAAAAGATACTTTTTCTTATTATAGCGGATAATAGGTTATCACGTAATTTTAAACCTTACTTGCTTGCCTTAATCTACTGAAATAAAAAAAGACTGCAATTATTATCGCAGTCTTTTATCGTATTATTCCTCAAGGGCTTTTCTTATAGCTTCGGCAACGCCACTTTCTTCATTTGTTCCTGTTACAAAATGACATTGTTGTTTCAAATCCTCTTCGGCATTTCCCATTGCTACTGCTCTTCCAGCCTTTTTAAACATGGATAGATCATTATAATTATCTCCAATTGCCATCGTATCTGCTAAAGATATTCCTCGTTCAGATGTAAATTCTTCTAATGCTACCCCTTTTTGTGCGTCAATAGATGTAATTTCTAAGTTTTCACTTGCTGATGAACTAATAGCAATAGAAGGAATAGAGTGAAGCTCTTCTTTAACTTGAGATAAAGTGGATGGATCAAAATGGAAAGCTAGTAATTTATAGATAAGTTGCGAGGAATCTTCAAATAATACAGCATAACTATCTATTTGATAAATATCCTTTAGTCGTTTTTCAACCGCTTTATTAATTTCATCCATATCTGCTACATGACCACTTACTGTAAAAATATCCATAATTAGTGATCGTGCCATACTTTTATCTAGCGTATAAGTACCTTTATTTGTATAAACTTCATAGTACACTTGATGCTTATGTAATACGTCTGCAATTGCCTTTGCAGTTTCCTTACTTAATGGATTTGTCTGGATAACTTCATGCTCTACCGTCCTAATTTCTGCACCATTTGCACAAATAATTGGCGTAACAATTCCTGATTCTTTTAGTACATCTCCAGCCTCTTCATAAGCACGACCGGTCGCGATAACTACTTCTACGCCTTTGCTTTGAGCGAATTTTATTGCCTCGCGATTTTCCTTCGTAATCTCTTGCGTAGATGTTAGTAATGTACCATCCATATCAATCGCTATACACTTAATCATTTTTCCACCTCAACTATATTTGTACTCTTTCTTATGTATACCCTATCAATCATATCATGAATAAAAAAAATGACAAAAGAATACCAATTCCAATCAACCTATCCTCTCTAGAACTCATTTTTGTCATATTTGTGAACTGATATGTGAACATTTTTCAAACACTGAGTGAACTTTACCTCAAACATTTAAATTTTATTTATGATATAGCTATCAATCTTATAAAGGGAGACGATCGGAAAAATACACTTAGATAAACCTCTATAAATCAATGTTTATCAACGTCTTTCCACAATTTTCTATTGTGATGAAGCAAGCACTTATCGGATGAATTATTACATTACTAACCTACTTACTTGTCTTTACTTTTTTTACGCAATGATATTAGTCGCTTCATCCATGTGAAAAATTCACAATCTTGTTCTACTTTGAATCTATTTAAGAAAAGGAGGAGAAAAATCTATGGATATGGTTTTTCTATCACGTTTACAGTTTGCCGCCACAACCATTTTTCACTTTTTCTTCGTACCAATTTCCATTGGTTTAGTATTCATTATTGCTATAATGGAGTCTTTTTATGTAAAGACTGGAAATGAAGAATATAAGAAAATGGCTAAATTCTGGGGCAAGTTATTTTTAATTAACTTTGTTATAGGGATTGTTACAGGTATTCTACAAGAATTCCAGTTTGGAATGAACTGGTCTAATTACTCTCGCTTTGTTGGTGACGTTTTTGGTGCACCTCTCGCTGTCGAGGCTCTTCTTGCTTTCTTTATGGAAAGTACCTTTATCGGATTATGGATTTTTGGATGGGATCGCTTATCGAAAAAAGTTCACTTATTGTGTATCTGGCTTACTGCATTAGGTACTACTATCTCTGCTTTTTGGATCCTTGCTGCAAACAGTTTTATGCAACACCCTGTTGGCTTTGAACTTAATAATGGCCGTGCAGAAATGAATGATTTTTTTGCTTTAATTACAAATGGTCAAGTGCTTGTTGAATTCCCTCATACTGTATTTGCTGCATTTGCTACTGGGGCATTTTTAGTAACAGGAATTAGCGCTTATAAGATATTAAGAAAACAAGAAATTGATTTCTTTAAAAAATCTTTTCAAATTGGCATTACAGTTGCTTTAATTTCTACTTTCTTGGTCCTTGTTGCTGGTCATGCTCAAGCTCAATACTTAGTAGAAACACAACCTATGAAAATGGCAGCAAGTGAAGGTCTTTGGGAAACTAGTGAGGACCCTGCTCCATGGACAGTAGTTGCAAATATCGATGTGGAAAAGAAAGAAAATAGTGCAGAAGTTAAAATACCGTATTTATTAAGTATCTTATCCTATAACACATTAGATGGCAGTGTGAAGGGCATGAATGAACTACAAGCGGAATATGTACAACAATATGGAGAAGGCGATTATATTCCTCCTGTTAAAACAACTTTCTGGAGTTTCCGAATAATGGTTGCTGCTGGGGTAGCAATGATTTTATTAGCTATCTATGGTGTATACCTAGGTTGGAAGAAAAAATTAGTGTCTAAACCAAATAAATGGTTTTATCGAATGATGGTTGCAGGTATATCCCTTCCAATAATAGCCAATACTTCTGGATGGATTATGACAGAGATTGGTAGACAACCATGGACCGTTTTTGGATTAATGACAACAGAAGATAGTATTTCACCGAGTGTTTCAGCAGGGCAAGTATTATTCTCCATTATTTCTTTCTGTACGATTTATACCATTTTAGGTGTAATCATGGTTTATCTTTTTGTAAAAGTCATTAAAAAGGGACCATATATGATGGAAAAAGAGGATACAAAAATAAATAATGATCCATTTGCAAAGGAGGGATTCCATGCTTGAGTTAAACACCCTTTGGTTTATATTAGTTGCTGTTCTGTTTATTGGTTTCTTCTTTTTGGAGGGATTTGATTTTGGAGTTGGAATGTCTACACAACTCCTTGCTAAAAATGACCTAGAAAGACGTATTTTAATTAACTCGATTGGTCCATTCTGGGATGCTAACGAAGTTTGGCTTATTACAGCCGGAGGAGCAATGTTTGCGGCTTTTCCACATTGGTATGCTACTATGTTCAGTGGCTTTTACACTCCATTAGTTGTGGTATTGCTCGCTTTAATTGTTCGCGCTACTGGTTTTGAATTACGTGCAAAAGATAATCATCCAGCTTGGAAAAAAGCTTGGGATATATGTATTTTCTTAGGAAGTTTACTTCCTCCATTATTATTTGGTGTTGTATTTGCTTGCTTTATGCAAGGATTACCAATTGATAAAAATATGGAGTTAAATGCTGGTTTCTTTGATATCGTAAACTACTATACACTTACAGGTGGTCTAACGGTGTTAGTTCTTTGCTTAGTACATGGTTTAGTATTTACAACACTTCGAACAGTAGGAGATTTACAAGATCGAGCTAGAAACATGGCCCAAAAGTTATTACCATTACTAGGAGTCTTGCTAACATTATTCTCCGCTTTAACTTATATTAAAACAGATATATTTAAAGAAAGAGGTTTAATTCTTTCCTTTATCTTTTCACTAGGAGTTATTGCGTTCGTAGTTGGAGGTTTCTTTATTTCTAGAAAAATGGATAGCTGGGCATTTGGTATGACTGGTTCCGTTATCGCTTTTTCCTTTATTTCTATTTTTATCGGCTTATTCCCAAGAGTGATGGTTAGCTCCATTAGTGATACATTCAGCTTAACCATTCATAATGCAGCATCTGGTCACTATTCCCTTAAGGTAATGACAATTGTAGCACTCACTCTCCTTCCTTTTGTATTAGGATATCAAGTGTGGAGCTATTATGTTTTCCGTAAGCGAATAACAGAAAAGTCTCATTTGGAATACTAATGGATAAAAATCTACTGAAGTTAAATGGAATCAAGCCGATTCTAGCATTATTTGGAGTATTAACTATTTTAGAAGGGACTGCTATTATTCTGCAAGCTACGTGGCTTGCAGATATAATAGCATCTTTGTATAGTGGTTCCCCTTTACAAGAGCAATACGGAAACATCCTATTGTTCTTATTAGCATTTTTAGGTCGATATTTTGTCCATACCGTACAGCAAAATATTGCCACTACATTCGCTGAAAAAACAAGTAAAGAGTTACGCTTCCAGTTAATGCGTAAACTTTTTGAATTAGGACCAAAATTCACTAAAAAACAAGGTAGCGGGACAATCTCTACCCTCGTTCTTGAAGGAATTACTCAATATAAAACATATTTAGAACTATTTTTACCAAGAATGCTTGCTACTGGCATCATACCAGGAATGATTATCCTTTATATTTATTGGCATGATTGGCTATCAGGTGTAATCTTAACGGTTACAATGCCAATATTAATAGGGTTCCTTATTCTCGTTGGGATGGCTGCAAGTAGTCAAATGAATAGACAGTTAGCAACCTATAAAATTCTATCTAATCATTTCTTAGATTCCTTAAGAGGTTTAGAAACACTGAAATTTTTAGGAAGAAGTAAACAGCATAAAGAGAATATTGAAAAAGTCAGTGAACAATACAGAGGAGCAACAATGAAGACTTTACGGGTTGCCTTCCTTTCTTCTTTTTCATTAGACTTTTTCACTTCCCTTTCTGTTGCTGTTGTAGCCGTAAATCTTGGTTTACGCTTAATCCAGGAAGAATTACTACTATTTCCCGCTTTAATGATTCTTATTTTAGCACCAGAGTTTTTCCTACCAGTAAGAATGGTTGGATCTGATTATCATGCAACTTTAGATGGGAAGGAAGCGGGAGAAGCGATACGTCGAATCCTACAGGAGAAAAGTAAAAATAACGAAGAGCTACTCTCCTTTTCTCTATCCGATAGTCTATCCCTGGATTTCCAAGGTGTAGAGTTTCAACATAATTCAGAGGAAGAGCCCACTTTAAAAGATATCACCTTTTCCATTAATGGATTTAAAAAAATCGGAATTGTAGGCGAAAGTGGTGCAGGAAAGTCTACACTTATTGATCTTCTTAGTGGTTTTACTGCACATTCAAAAGGCTCTATTACGTTAAATGGTTCTCCTGTATCTAACTTAATGACAGACAAGTGGAGACAGCTAACTACGTATATTCCTCAATCTCCCTATATTTATAGTATGAGTTTGCGGGAAAATGTGGCCTTTTATCATCCTGATGCGAAAGAGGAAGATATTACGCAAGCACTTCAAGCTACAGGGTTACAGGAACTACTCTCTTCCTTTCCTAATGGTCTTGACGAAATGCTTGGGGATGGAGGAAGACCGTTAAGCGGTGGTCAGGAGCAGAGAATCGCATTAGCTCGAGCCTTTCTTACCCATCGAAAAATCATGCTCCTAGATGAGCCTACCTCCCACTTAGATATTGAAACGGAATTTGAATTGAAACAGACGATGCTTCCATTGTTTAAAGACAGGTTAGTTTTTCTTGCTACCCATCGTCTACATTGGATGAAGGATATGGATTATATTTTTGTCATGGATCATGGAACAATTGTAGAAATGGGGACACATAAGGAACTTCTCGCAGCCAAAAACTACTACTACAAGTTATTACACCAATAAAGGAGGATGACTCAATTGAATGAAAATAAATGGATTATCCCTTTTATTAAAGGGAATATTAGTCGGATTCTTCTAATTCTTTTCTTGGGCATCCTTGCTTTATTAACTGCTTCGATGCTCACCTTTACATCTGGCTATCTCATATCTAAATCTGCTATTCCTGTAGAAAATATCTTAATGGTCTATGTTCCAATCGTTGGCGTTCGAACTTTTGGAATTAGCCGAGCAGTATTTAGCTATCTAGAAAAACTTTCCGGACATAATACCGTTCTTCGTATTCTTTCAAAAATGAGAATTAGACTATACAGTATCTTGGAACCCCAGGCACTGTTTTTAAAGGAGCGATTTAAAATAGGGGATATGCTCGGTATTTTAGCTGAGGATATTGAACAACTACAAAACATTTATTTACGTACTATTTTTCCTACTATCGCCACTTCTGTCGTATATTTTATTGTTATTTGTGCAATCGGTATTCTCGACATTCCTTTTGCTATACTGATGGCCTTTTATTTAGGAATACTACTACTTATTTTTCCTCTTTTATCCTTATACTTAATGAGAAAAAAACAAGTAGCATTTAAACAAAAGAGAAATGGTCTTTATCAAAAGCTAACGGATAGCATACTAGGAATTAGTGATTGGGTAATTAGTGGACGATCACAACATTTTATTGCAGATTATGAAAAAGAAGAAGCCGAAGTTGCTCGAATCAATCACAGGCTAGTTCAATTTACACGATGGAGAAATTTTGCCTCTCAAATTGTTGCTGTCTTGATTATTATTTCTCTTATCTTTTGGTCAAATGAACAATATATACAAGGACATATTCCAGTTACACTTATTGCTGCTATAATCCTTGTATCCTTGCCTATTCTAGAGGCATTCTTAGTTGTATCTGATGCATTTGAGAAACTACCAGGATATCAAGACTCTTTAACAAGATTACGAAAATTAGAAGAACAAAATCATAAGAAAGATGCTTCCTCTACGTACTATGATTTATCTACTGATGAAGTGGATATCTTCCTTCATAATGTTTGTTATCGCTACAAAGAGGATGCTGCTTATGCCGTAGAAAATGCTAGTATTCATATTCCAAAAGGAAAGAAGATAGCCTTGATTGGCAGAAGTGGAGCAGGAAAATCTACCTTACTTAAACTTATACAAGGGGTCATTCAACCAACATCTGGGAGTGTTACTTTTAACAACGGGATGCCTGCTACTTCTTTTTCTGAAGATATATCTTCTATTATTTCTGTACTAAATCAAAACCCACATCTTTTTGATACAACGTTGCGAAATAATATAATGCTAGGTGTTGAAAATGCCTCTGAAGAAGAAATAATGGAGTCCATTAAGTTAGCCCAATTAGAAGGGTTAGTACAAAGTTTACCAAATGGAATGGATACCTTTATGCAAGAAACGGGACAGCGTTTTTCAGGTGGGGAACGACAACGGGTTGCCTTGGCTAGAATACTTCTGCAAAATACACCTGTCGTTATTCTAGATGAACCAAATGCCAGCCTTGATCCAAAGACAGAAAAAGAACTACTTAAAACCATCTTTGCTTCCCTTGAAGGAAAAACGATTATTTGGATTACACACCATTTAGTAGGAGTAGAGGAAATGGATGAAATACTATTTATGGATGATGGGAAAATTATCTTGAGAGGAACACATCAAGAACTATTAAATACTAGCAGCCGTTATCAGCAATTATATGCCCTTGATCACCCTGAGTTTTAAAGAAAAAAAGGGTCTGATCCATAAAGAAACTTTATTATTGGATCTGGACCTTTTTTCATTCGTATTCAGTATTCTTAAAGACAAAATAGACTTTTCCTGAACTATACTAATCTAGTTTCCTTGCTTTACCGAATTAAATTGTTCTACTGATGGATGACGTCTGCTAGCTTTGCTTCTGTAACAACTAGTAAATCAGAAACGCCTAATTCTACTTGCAAACCTATCTTCCCACCACTAACAATAATATGTTCAAGCTTTGTTGCTGTTTGATCAATTAGCGTTCTATATTTCTTTTTCATTCCAATCGGTGAGCATCCTCCTCGAATATAACCAGTGAATTTCTGAATCTCCTTCACAGGTATCATTTCCACCTTTTTTGCCTGAACAACCTTTGCTGCTTTTTTTAAGTCTAGCTCTGCTTCTACTGGAATAACAAAGACAAAGATTTCATTTCCACTATCTTTTAATACCAAGGTCTTATACACCATCTTTATATCTTTTCCTATTTTGGCAGCAACTGATACCCCGTCTATTTTTCCATCTTTATTTTCATACATATGTATTTGATAAGGAATTTTGCTAGCATCTAATATGCGCATAGCATTTGTTTTCGAAACAGCCACCCTAATATCCCTCTTTCCGTACAATAATTATCCTTCTATTATACCTAATTAAAACCTTTTGTTTAGTAAAGAACTTTTAACAATTTATGAACCAAATGCCTATTTCATCATATAGTATGGAAAAATGTAATATTTGTCGGGAGGAAAGAGATGAAACCGAGCTATCAAGATGCCCTAGCTTATTATGGAGTAAGTGGTGCCCATCCAGGAGGTTTAACCTTAACAAAATATTTACTAGAACAAGAAAATGTCACCAAACAGACTTCCATTCTTGACGGAGGTTGCGGTACAGGTCAAACCTCTGCCTTCATTAAAAAGCATTACCCTTGTTCTGTCACTAGCATTGATTATCATCCTACTATGGTGGAAAGAGCAAAAAGACGCTTTACAAAAGAAAACTTATCTATCCAGTTAGTACAAGGCAGTCTAGAAAATTTGCCTTTTCCCTCTAATAGTTTTGATATTGTTTTAGTTGAATCTGTACTCATTTTCACCAATAGTAGCAACTCCCTTCGTGAAATTAACCGTGTTTTAAAACCAAATGGAGTGTTACTTTCTTTAGAAATGACAGCAGAAAGACCTTTAAATGAAATAGAACAGAAGAATATGTGTGATGTGTATGGTATTGAAAGAGTGTATACAGAAAATGAATGGATTGCACTTATGAAAAGTGCTGGTTTCTCCCATGTAGAAGTTAAACTAGCTCATTCTGTCTTCTCTCATATGCTTACCGGAATGGAAACAGAAGAAGAAGGAATTGACACCTCCGTACCTGCTAATACGGCCCTGGAAGGAAAATTAATGGAACACTCTCATATCCTCTATACCTACGGGAATATTATTGGATACAGAGTTTATCGTGCAAATTTATAAAGTATAGTTCTGGAACAGATTCCTTGCTGTTTCAGAACTATACCTTTTAATCTATTACCTATCTAATAAGGCCTTATGTATCCAAATTGCAGCCTGAGACCCTTCTCCCATCGCAATGGTCACCTGTTCTGAATGTGCTACTACATCTCCAGCTGCCCATACTCCATCTACAGAGGTCATTTTTGTCCGAGGGTCCACCAAGATATGATGATTATCCATTACTTTCACTCCTAATGGAACAGCTAAGTCAGACATTACTTTATTTCCACCAAAGGCAATGAAACTGCGATTTGCCTTTACTATTGGACCGCTTTCTAACTCAAATCCAATAATTTGGGACTCATTAGCTAACACTTGCTTTATTTTCTGCTCATAGATAGCAACATTATTACTATCCAATTTTTCTTTTAACTTTCCACTAATTTCTGTACACCCATGATTTATGTAAATTAAATCCTTTGTCCAATACAATAGTGTGATTGCCATATTTGCTCCAACATCACCGTTGCCAATGACAATAGTTTTTCTATCTTTCACTTCATATCCATCACAGTCCGGGCAAAGATACACACTAACTCCTAAACAAGGATACAACTCTGGAAAAGGAGGAATATTGTCCATTATTCCTGTTGCAATTAATAGTTTTTTAGCGCTAAATGTAACTTCATCTGTATGAATAGTAAAGTAGTCTTTTCCTTTACTTAACGATTGGACTACCCCTTTATAAAATTGGACTCCTAATGACTCAGCTTGTTTTTTACCAACACCTCTTAATTCCTCCCCACTGACTCCATCTGGATAGCCCAAAATATTGTGATAGCTCTTGCAAAGAGTGGATCTTCCTATTCCTTTATCTATTATAAGTACCTCATGCTTATATCTCCCTAGTTGAATAGCCGCTTGTAACCCAGCAATTCCGCCACCTATAATGACACAGTCAAATATTTTATTCATCTCGTTGTCTTCACCTTTCATAAGGATGCACAGATTATTCTTTTAGTTTAAGCAAGTAAACACATCTTATTCACTTCTTCTTGCCCATAAAAAAAAGAGGGTGCCGACTACTGGCACCCTCCATTATCTAGTTACTCCCTTTAAAAGAGCACAACTTATTAATTTCTACTATCTATTAAGACAATACACTATCTTTAAAGAATTGTGG
Source organism: Niallia sp. (assembly GCA_035556015.1). Lineage (GTDB taxonomy): Bacteria > Bacillota > Bacilli > Bacillales > Cytobacillaceae > Niallia. The sequence goes on from DATMFU010000070.1 coordinate 22,287, forward strand.
TAAATGTTCTTTATGTGCTTCTAACATTTCATCAAGTATTTCTTTTGCTACTTTGTCAGATGGCAATAGTGGATTAATTGTCAACGCAAGTAATGCAGTATGATAATCTCCCGTAACAGCTGCTTCTGCTGCCACTCTTTCAAATGATTTAATTTGTTGAACAAGTCCACGAACAGCAACAGGAAGATCCCCAATAGCAATTGGCTTAGGACCATTTTTCGTAATAATAGAGCTAATTTCCACTGCTGATTCATTTGGAATACTTGCAATAGCTCCATTATTAATCGTATTGACAGGTTGGATATCTCCTCTGTCATTATACATAGAATCAATTAAGCTACACGCAGCATCACTATAATAAGCTCCTCCACGTTGTTCTAGCTGTGGTGGTTTAATATCTAGATTCTCATCTTTATATAACTCAAAGAGTTCCTTTTCTAATTGTTGAACTACTTCTGCTCTTGTCCCTTTAAGCGCCGCTTCATCTAATTCATTTTGAAGCATTTCAGCCTGCTTGTAGTAATAACGATGATATCCACAAGGAATAGCCCCTAATGCTTTAATAAAGTCTGGCTCCCAGTCAATAGCAGCAATATTTTTCATCGTTCCACTTTCATGCTTCGTCATTTCATCTAAAAATTCAGTGGTTATGTTCTTTCCATCTAAATAGACATTAAGTCCATATACCATATGGTTTAATCCAGCAAAGTCGACACGTACTCTTTCTGGTTCCACCTTCAATAATTTCGCAACTCCCATCTGAATAGAGATAGGAACATTACATAGACCAACAATTTTTTTCCAATTACTATGGCGAAGTACTGCCTCTGTCACCATACCAGCTGGATTTGTAAAGTTAATGAGCCAAGCATTTGGACATAATTCTTCCATATCTTTAACAATATCCAAAATAACAGGTATTGTGCGTAATCCCTTGAATAAGCCTCCAGGTCCATTTGTTTCTTGTCCAATTACATTATATTTTAATGGAATTCTCTCGTCTTTTGCTCGTGCTGCAAGTAAACCTACACGGAATTGAGTTGTTACAAAGTCAGCGTCCTTTAAAGCTTCTCTACGATTTAGGGTTAGATGAATTTCAATCGGTAGTCCTGCTTTTTTCACCATTCTTTTTGCCAGATTTCCGACAATGTTTAGTTTCTCTTCTCCTTCAGGAATGTCTACTAGCCAAAGCTCGCGAACTGGTAAGGAATCATAACGCTTAATAAATCCCTCTACTAATTCTGGAGTATAACTCGAACCTCCACCAATGGTAACAATTTTTATTCCTTTTTCCATAACCAATCGCCATCCTTCCACAAAATTGAAATCCCTTACATTATTCTTCATCTACAACCTTAATGCTTAAAAGATGGTTAGTAAATAGAAAGCAATGGTTTTGTACTATATTACATTTCGTGTAACGTGTTCCAAGAAAGAAACACCTTGTTTCTTTTGAACTTACAAACGATAATTAACTAGCTATTAAAGTTAAAGGTTTTTACTCATAAAAAAACACTTAATAAGTGAATTTTCATCCTTTACTAAGCGTTTTTTTACGAGTATTTGCCTTTAAAATCAATTGGTTGATTACTTCAGAGAACAATAGACCCATTGCTATGGCACCTGAAATTAAAAAAGCTTTAGCTGCTAGACTTACAGCCTGATAATAATCATTTTCTACGAAATTCCGCATAGCATCATAAGCTAATCCACCAGGAACTAGCGGTATAATGCCAGCAACACTGAAGATAATTACAGGTGTTTTATACATTCTTGCAAACAATTGACTAATAAGAGCAACTAGAAACGATCCTACCATAGTTGCAAGGACCGCATCCATATGATAATCAACAATTATCCAATAAGCCATCCAACCTAACAGGCCAACAAAACCAGATTGTATTAATCGTTCCCGAGGTATGTGAAATATAATGCCAAAGGCAAGGGTTGCTACAAAACTAGTCAGTGCTTGTGCTAAAAAATCATTCATGTCTATTTCTCTCCTTAAAACACAAAAAATGCTACCGCTATTCCTGATCCGATTGCAGAAGCAGTTAGAAAGGCCTCTGCACCTTTAGATAAACAGGAAACTAAGTGCCCTGCAATTAAGTCTCTGACAGCATTAGTAATTAATAACCCCGGAACAAGAGGCATGACAGATCCGATAATTATCTTATCTACTTCTTCTCCAAACCCAATTAACACAAACAAAAAGGCTGCCAGCCCTATAACAAAGGCAGCGGAAAATTCAGCAAAAAACTTTATTTGAATGACACGATGAAAATAAGTAGAGCATAAAAAGCCTAATCCTCCTGCGATAACAGCTGGAATAAAGTCATTCCATATTCCATTAAACATAATTAAAAAACATCCACTCGCTAAGGCAGCAGCAATAATTTGTACCCAATCATTATAAGTATTTGGTTCATCTTCTATATCTTTCAAGAGGTGATATGCTTCCTTCATACTGACTGTTCCTGTACAGATTTTGCGGGAAATATCATTCACCTTAACAACCTTTTCTAAATTAGTAGTCCTATCAATAATGCGATTTAATTTCGTCTTGGTTGGTTCAGATCCTTCTAGTGATAAAATGATTCCTGTTGGTGTAACAAAACAATCTGAATCAATAACACCATACGCAACTGCTATTCTAGTCATCGTATCTTCTACTCTATACGTCTCTGCTCCATTTTGGAGCATAATACTCCCAGCCAACATACAAATTTCCATGATGTCATAGGTTTTTTCTACTGATATATATGCCATTAAAATCTCTCCAATAATGAAACAACCACATGAATTGTCTAAAGATGTTTAGTTTTTCTCTTTATATAAAAAATAGCTTACTTTGTTGAGCGTATCTCTTTTTTTATTTTTTTAATGTAAGTACTAATCATTATTTATTAAATTACAGTTTATACGAGTAATAGATACTTAATCAATAGTAGATTGAAAAATAGCTCTGAGAAATTGGAAAACTTTAGCTCTATAAAAAATATTTTTCCCCAAAATAAAAAAGCCCATGTTAATGCAAATGGACTTCGAAACAAAATTACATCCTATATAAACTTATTTTCTTATACCTTCTTAATCATTTTGTATACCGAAACGAGCATTAATTTGACCTCGTAACATCTGCTTTTTCACCTTTCGTTCTTCTTCTTCCCTATTCTTTTTCAAAATTTCTTGGCGTATCTCATGTGTACGTACGCCTTCTTCCCTTTTATTAGCAATTTCAATTAACCTTTCAACATCAGAGAAGGAATACTTTCGATTACCACGTTCCGGTCTTTCTGGGAAAATCAATTTCCGTTGCTCATAATAACGGATTTGCCTTTCCGTTAACCCTGTTAGTTCACTAACAACCCCAATGGTTATTACCTTTCTTTTCTTGTAGGATGGTTCATGATCCATTTACATCACCTCATGAAGTCTAGAATTTTTTCCTATTATTCTTAATTATAATACTTTTCAGTAAAATACGAACATATTTTGTGATATTATATGACACGAATTCAAAAAATGGTTATATTTCCTTACGTTTTTAATGTATTTTTTAAAAAAATCCTATAAAATAACCTTTGTACAAAACGATGCCTCTTCCTTCTATAAAAAAGAGGTAGATTATTTTTTCTTCTATAGAGAGGAGTCTAATTATGATAAATAAGGAAGCCTTTGATTTAGCTAAAAGAATTATTGAACTTGATTTACAAAGAGATGAGATTTGGGAAAGCTTAGCAGAACTTGCAGGTGAACATGCACATGAAATCCTTCGCATTGTACAAAACAGCTAAAATACAGAGAATGCAAGAATAATAAATGGAATACACTATTTATGATACCTCAAAGTCAGGAGGGTCTCTGTCTTCATTAAACCTTCGATGAAGCATAGATTTAAAAATTAACCACTTATGTAAAGAAATGTAACATAAGATATTTTAAAGGATATATATGATTTCTTCAAGTAAATGTCGAAATTTTTTAAATTCAAAGAAAAAAGGCTGAACCCTCCTTTTGAAACAGGAAGGTTCAGCCTTTTCTTCATTATTAAATACTAACATCCCTCTTTTGGAAGGACCAAAAAGTGATAACCATAAAAATGACATAGTATATAAATAAAATACCTAATGACATTGGCATCGTGATTGTTTCTAATATTTTTTCCTCTGTTAGAAAGACAGTCTGATCTAAATGTGGAAATAACAATACCTTAGCCCATGCATAATTCTCTGCTAACGTTTGAATTAACGCTCCCAGAGTCGAGGAAAGAAATAATACAAATACGCCTACCCCTACGGCAATAGCTTGATTTTTAAATAGCGTAGATAGCATAAAAGCTAATGTAATAACAAGTATTAACCCAGGAAGATAATACAAGATGGATTTAAAAAAGTGAACTCCACCACTTACCCCAATTGTTTCATAGTCGAAGTTTAATACAGCTATTTTTGTAGCGAAATCGCCTATACCAAAGAAAGCAATACTGATTAAATAGCCAGCAACTATTAATACTACAATCAAGGAAGCTGCATAGATTAATAAGGAAATATACTTAGATAATAGTACTTTCCAACGTTTGTGCGGTCTTATTAAAAGCTGTTTAATCGTACCATCAGAGTATTCAGAAGATACATTTCCTGCACAAACGATAACAACGAATAATGTAATTAAAGATTTCAATCCGATTACCATTCCGTTCATGTAGGACCAGTCTGTCGTATACGGACTCACGTCTTCTTCTAAATTAGATTTATATCCTTGAATCTTGCTTTCTATTGCTTCTTTTGAATCATCCCAGTTAAAGTCTTTTCCACTTTCTATTAAACTCTCTTCTGTCGGTGCATTCGGTAATTTCTTCTCTAATTTGCTTATTTCTGCTTCCACAGATGCTCGCCAATCATCGCCTTTCAATTGTGGGCTCATCTTCATTTCAAGAATAGCTCCTCCAATTAAAGCTAGTACTAGAATAATAGCGAATATCCAACTTGATTTTTTTTCCCATATTTTCATTAACTCATTTTGAATTAGTCCAATCATTTTTGAGCCTCCTCTCTATTTTGCTTTGTAATCTCTAAGAACCTATCTTCTAGAGTGGCTTTTGCTACATAAATACCATATACCAACACATTATTTTCTACTAACAACTTATTAACAACTGGTATTTTGTCTTTAGGAATTTTAATAAGTAACCCTTTTTCCTTTGTTGATTCCATTTCTACTACATATTCACTATTTTTTAGTATCTCCATTGCTTCTTTTGGTTGATCCAATTCAAATGTAACATCTCTAATCTCAGCATCTACTTCTGATACTGTTTCATCCATTGTAGAAACGTGAATAAGCTTTCCTTTTTCAATAATAGCAAATCGATGACACATTAATTGCATCTCAGATAAAAGATGGGATGAAACTAATACAGATATTCCTTCACGTGCTAACAAATGGAGATAATCCCTAAATTCACGAATTCCTTGTGGATCTAGCCCATTCGTAGGCTCATCCAATATTAATAAAGCTGGATTATGTAATAGTGCTTGTGCTACTCCAAGGCGTTGTCTCATACCTAAAGAGTATGTCTTCACCTTTTGATGGATCGCATTTTCTAGTCCTACTAGTTTAATCACTTCCTGGAATCGTTCTTCAGGCACTTCTTCTATTGCCATCCGTGCATAATGTTTTAGATTTTTATAACCACTCATATACTTATAAAACTCTGGATTTTCTACAATTGCCCCTATACTGCTCATCGCCTTAGAAAAGTCCGAATCCAAGTCATGGTTATTGACTACTACCTTTCCATTCGTTCTATTAATAAGGCTTACGATCATACGAATGATGGTTGTTTTCCCCGCACCATTTGGACCTAATAGGCCAAATATTTCTCCTTTTTCAACCGTGAAGCTTACATCATCTACAATATTTCTTCCTTTAATCCTCTTTGTTAAATTTTTTACTTCTAGCGCATTAAGGCTCATTATAAACTCCCTTCTTTTCATCTTAAAGATTTCCGATACTAAGATGTATTAATCTGCGATTCATTTATATTACGAGCATCATTCTAAAAAAGTTTCAAAATTATCCTCACATTATCTACAAATTCCACGCCAAGCCCATAAAAAAATGACCAACTCTTATAAGAATCGGTCATTTTTTTACTTATTTAATCATAGTTGTGGATAAATTGTTGATAATTTCTTGCACCGGCTTATATTCATAACCAAGATCTCTTGCTACAGAAGCATAGGTTACATACCCTGCATACGTGTTGACACCTTGTTTTATCGCATAATTACTTTCTATTGCTTCTACAACTCCCCGATTCGCAATTTGAAGTGCATAGGGCATCGTTACATTGGTTAATGCTATAGTAGAGGTTCTCGGAACTGCGCCTGGCATATTCGCAACTGCATAATGCACCACACCATGCTTTATATAAGTAGGATTATCGTGTGTAGTAATATGGTCTACCGTTTCAAAAATACCTCCTTGGTCAATAGCAACATCCACTATAACTGAACCAGGAGCCATTTTCTTAACCATTTCCTCAGTAACCAACTTTGGAGCCTTTGCACCTGGAATTAACACTGCACCTATTACTAAATCGGCATGAACAACTGCTTCCTCGATAGTAGCTGGGTTTGAAATAACGGTATTTAGGCTTGCCCCAAATTGATTGTCAAGTTCTCTCAATCTCTCCGGATTAGTATCTAATATCGTAACATT
>DATMFU010000071.1:0-2911 GCA_035556015.1 Niallia sp.
TAAATGTATTAAGGCCGATCTTAGCGTGTAAATGGATTGTAGAATATGGGAAAGTTCCACCAATAAGGTTTAATGAATTATTAGATCGGATTATCCCTGAGAGCTTGCTGAAATTGGAAATTAATTTTTTACTAAGAAGGAAAATGTCTGGAGAAGGATCTAATATTCAACCATCCATAAAAATAATTAACAATTTTTTGAAAGAAGAAATTAACTGTCTAGAACTTTATATTAAAACACTTTCAAGTAAAAATGGAAACCCTACTGAAAAACTAAATGCCTTATATAGAGCCACTCTGAAAGAGGTATGGAATTACGATTTGAAAAAAAGCTAAACATCCCACTAAAAGTCATAAGTGGGATGTTTTAAATTCTTCGTTCAGCTGCAAATGTGCCCCGGGCAATGTTGAACTATTGCACTTGATGTTCTTCTTTTAGTTCAGTAATAGCAACTTCAGATCTCTCTTCTAGAGAACGTCTTAAGTGAACTGTTGCTGTTTTTCCATCGTCATGAAGTTTATCAATCCAAACTGAAACGCCATTATAACTTACTTCAAATTCCGCTGGAGATGCGACTATCTCTTGGGCGCGTTGAAACTCCATCATTTTGCCCTCCTATTTACGTTTATTCTTAGCTACAAGACTTCTAAGCTCTGATAATTCCTGGGAAATTTCTTCTTCTACTTTATTAGGTGCAATCTTTTGGTTTTTTGGTGTTTGAGGTAATGTATTTTTATTATTGCTATGACTTTTATTATCGTCTCTTCCCATATTTTATTCTCCTTTCAAGATGGTTCCGTCTTAATATGGCATAGAAGCAGGTTTTTTATCACGAAAAATACATAGTCTAAATGTGAGTATTTATCCGTTTTTTGGTGATTTATAGGAGTTTTAGGATAAGTAATATTTGGATAAAATTGATTTGGTTTTCGTTTAAACTCACCGTATAAATTGCATACTTCGTTTAGGAGGAGATTCAGGTGAGTTTAGCAAATATATTAACGATTATTGGATTCTTTTTTTGGGCAATAATTTTTGCAGTTTTAGTCATAATTGGAATTTATCTATATCTTATCGATCGTAATCAGAAGCAACATCCTGTACTAAGGAATTATCCAGTCATTGGTCGAGTTCGCTATTTACTAGAAACGATTGGTCCAGAATTACGCCAGTATTTTTTTAATAATGACCTTGAAGGAAAGCCAATATCTCGAAATGACTATCAACATATAGTTAAAAAGTCAAAATATAAACGAGATGTTATTGGATATGGTTCAGTCAAAGATTTTGAAGAAGCAGGTTTTTATATAAGGAACTCTATGTTTCCAAAACTTGCAGAAGAATTAACGATGGACCGTAATGAACTCGTCACAACAAATCGTTATCTGCTTATAAAGGAACCTTTATTTACACAAAGAAAAGAAAAATTAGAGGCAAATAAGTCCGTTGCTTATTTGTTGGATGACCGTGATGCAATTGTGATTGGAAAGAATACAAGAAATCCGTTTATTGTAAAAGGGCAAATTGGTATGTCTGCCATGAGTTATGGATCCCTTGGTGAAAGAGCTATTACGACGCTTTCGAAAGGGTTAGGCATGGCCAAAGGAACTTGGATGAATACGGGAGAAGGTGGTCTTTCTGAATACCATTTAAAAGGCGGAGTAGACATTATCATGCAGATTGGTCCTGGATTATTCGGAGTGAGGGATTACGAAGGAAACTTTAGTTGGGATGCATTGAAGGAAAAGAGTGAGATTCCTCAAATTAAAGCATTCGAATTAAAACTTGCACAAGGGGCAAAAATTCGTGGTGGTCATATAGATGCCGAAAAAGTGACAGAGGAAATTGCCAAAATACGAATGGTAGAGCCTTTTAAATCAATAGATAGCCCCAATCGTTTTCGTGAATTTCAGGATTTCCCATCGATGTTTGAATTTATCGAGCAAATTCGAGAACACACAGGTAAACCTGTTGGGATAAAAATTGTAATCGGTAGTAGTAAGGAAGCAGATGACTTAGCCGAACATATTAAGGATTCCGGAAAGGGACCAGACTTTATTACATTAGATGGGGGCGAAGGAGGTACAGGAGCTTCTTACCAAGAACTAGCTGACAGCGTTGGATTGCCTATCAAATCTGCATTACCACTTTTGGACCATGCATTAAGGAAGCATGGCGTACGTGATCAAGTCAAAATTATAGCGTCTGGGAAATTATATTCACCAGATCGAATTGCCATTGCACTTTCTATGGGGGCGGATCTCGTCAATATTGCAAGAGGGTTTATGATTACTGTAGGTTGTATTCAAGCATTAAAATGCCATTCCAATGGATGTCCTGTTGGTGTTGCTACAACAGATCCTGATTTGCAAAAAGCTCTTGTAATTGATGAGAAAAAATACCGAACAGCTAATTATGTAATATCAATGCGTGAGGGATTATTCCGAATCGCTGCGGCTGCAGGTTTAGATTCTCCTGCTCATTTTAAAGCGGAGCATGTTGTGTACAAGGATGAAAAAGGGAAAGTATGGTCACTTGAAGAAATTTATCAAACCATAGTTTCAAATGGCTAATAGAGCATAAGTAAGGGGACGTCTGAAAATACATAGACGCCCCTTTATTGATATTTAACGTTGGAAATATTCTTTAAAAGGGCATTTTTACTTACTAGAAAGTATTTAATTTATGCCTTTTTAATTATATTAAAATTATCATTCAATAAAGCCCAATTTTGTGGGAATGGATATCCTAAAGCCCAATAACTAATCCCACGAAGTTTGTATTCCTTGGCCATATCAAACTTAGCTTGTGCGCTTCTTGCATCTTCAAACCACACTTCATGCCCTTGACCTTGCTCATTAATATAGCGGAAAAATGGAGATTCTGCTGTTTTATTATATTGAATAGTAGC
>DATMFU010000072.1:0-3932 GCA_035556015.1 Niallia sp.
CCATAAATGTGGAACTATCTTTTGCATTAGAACCTCCTTAAAGATAGGCTTATTATATTAAAAGTTCTATTCTACTTAATTATCTCCTCCTATAAAAAACTCAAACAAGTAATAAAAAAATATATTACCCCAAGCTCAGCACTCTGCTTAGTATGAAACTGAATATTAGGTTTATTTTCTTAAAAAGGTATAAAAGTATAACTATGTAACTTTGTTTTACTTATGATAGGAGTAAGAGTAACTTTTCCTCCCCATTTAAAATGATCGTTTTTAATCATCCTCTTTTAAATTTGTAGATATCAGCATTCAATATGAATGCTGATATCTTTTTAATCTATAGAATTAGTAATATCGATTGAAAACAGTAGGTTGTCCTAATTACACATCTAATCCATTTAGATTCTTTACTATCTATTCCTAATTTAGACGTATTAGTTATTTTCCTATACTACATTTCCATCCGGTGCATCAGTATTTTCATTTCGTCCAGAAGATGAATCGGCGACACTCTTATTCACAATGCTGTCTCTTACTTTAATTCCTTGTTGTCCACCAGCTTCATCATTGTCATTTCCTGCGATTCCACTTCTTCCATTTCCATCTGCGAAATTTGATTTATTATTTCGTGTTTGGCTGCCATTCAATGCATTTTGTCCGCCTTGGTTTGCATTAACCCCGACGTCCTTGTTTATCTGACCGCCACCTTCAGCTCTTTGTTCTACAGTTATTTTTTTATTACCAACATTAATATTAAAATTGATGTTAATATTAATTTCCCCTTCACCATAATCATACTTTTTGCATTCTTTAGATCCATGATTATGTTCTTTCTTTTTACAATCTCTTTTGTGTTTAGGCATATTCTACCCTCCTTTACTTTTGATACTATTAGTATATTTTTTTGTACAAGCTTGAATATGGACAGTTTGGAAATTAGTTTTATAGGAAATTTTATATTTGCATCCAGCTTATCCTATTGATAGGATGAATATCGGAGAAGATACAAATTGATTGATACATAAAAATAAAAATTCCTATGTAAGTAGTAGTTCACTCAACATAGGATTTTTTTCATACAGTATTTTTATTAAGTTATGATGCTATTCGATATTATTTTTCCAATCTCTGTAGTTCATTAACCGTAATGAATTTATACCCATCTTTTGATAAAGACTGTAAAATTTCTTCAATTGTTCTTAATTCTTCCCCTGTTTGATCGTACATTGGATGCATTAATATTATAGATCCCGACTCTACATTTTTGATTACATTATCTATTTTATCTTTGGATGAGGTATAGTTAGTATCTGGTTCAATATTCCAAGTAATAGTATCTCTATTATGTTTATACAAATAATAAGGCACCCCTACTAGCTTTTTTCCATACGGAGGGCGAAAGTCTATCTCACCACTATATCCAGCTTTACGAATAAGTTTATCCGTTTCTTCCACTTCATTCTTGATAAAAGAAGGAGATTGAAAAACCATTCTTTGATGTGAGTACGTATGATTTCCAATTTGATGCCCCGCAGCTACTATACTTTTTGCTTCATCTAAATTCTTTTCCAAGTCACTTCCGATGAGGAAAAAAGTAGCCTTTGCATTGTACTGATCCAATAAAGGAAGAATATCATTAACATTTTTTGTTGGTCCATCATCAAATGTTAATGCAATCACCTTTTCGCTAGTCTCTACCTTGTTCGTTATTCCCCCGAACAATTGAAAGCTTCTAGAATTCATTAATTTCCACATCCCAAACAAAGCGAGAATGACTATTAAGAGAATTATTCCAATAATATTCCATTTTTTCTTCATACATACAACCTTTCATTTATGCTTTTATTTTATCTACATATCCCTTAGTGTATTAATAGCATTCTCTACACTTCTTTCATCAAATACTGTTCTTTTATATTCTTTTTATCCTCATACATATGCGTATCGCAAGTATGATAGAGATGCTCATAATCTATACCATCTTCTCCAACAAAGGCAACACCAATACTTGGCACAACTTCAATTTCAATCCCGTCTCGCTTATACAAGTTCACCTGGAATACATAACGCATCTCATTTATTTCCTTTATAAACTTTTCCTTTGATTCAATTTGCTCAAAAAACATAATAAATTCATCGCCACCTAAACGTGCTAGTATGTGGGGATTTGGTAAATTTTCAAGCAAGCAATTTGCTGTAAAAATTAGCACATTATCTCCTGTTAGATGACCGTATACATCATTGATTTCTTTAAAAAAGTTTAAATCACAGATCATTAATGCAGCGTCTTTTTTTCTGGACTGTGCTAACTTTCGTTTTACTTCTTCTTCAAAATAAGTACGATTATATAGTCCTGTTAGTACGTCGTGATGGGCTAAATATTCATATTGTTTAGATTGCTGGAGTAAACTTTCTTCATACTTTATAGCTTCTGTAATGTCATGTAATATGAACATTTTGCCAATTGGCTTATTATTACTTCCATTTACAAATGAAAAATGAACATTATAATACTTTTCTCTTAGTTGCATGGATTGTGTTGTTAAGCTATCTACTTCTGATGTACGTTCAATAAATTGTACTAGAGATGGAAAATGAGATAGTACTTTTACTGCCGAGTTACCAATCAACTTTTTATTAGGTAATGGTTCCAACAATCTATTGGCAGATTTATTATAGATTTTCAAATTATTATCTATATCAAAAATAATTACCGCATCATTTATGGATTCAAAAACTTTTTTCATAGCTAGAGGAGATAATTTCAACAGATTAAATTGGTAAATTCCCCACAAGTAAAATAAAGAAGAAAATACAAGCCCAAAAGGAGATATATCGATTGGTACTTTTATAACACCTATAGAATGGATGAATGGAAAACCAAATACAAACAAAGAGCCGATCAACATTAGGGCTACTTGTTTTTTTCTCTCTCTATTTGACTTAAAATAAATATGGATTAATAAACCTATACCAATTAAATGGTAACTATACACATAGCCAATATGTAAGTAAAATAGAGGACCCCTATCTAACATAATAAGTGGAAACCCTTGAGAATAATCTAAAGCCATGCTCTTGTAAAATAAATGGTGCCATTCATTTGTAAAATGAGCACTTAACGTATAGAGTGGACCGATTGATAATAAAGCTATCGTTCTTTTTGTCAAAAATCTTTGATTACCTGTGAATTGTAATATCATGACTACCCAAATAAACGGTGCAAGGGGAATTCCTATATACTGAATATGTATCCAAAACATCATTTGGTCCACTGTCGTACTTAAAAGTTGAAAAGCATATCCAAATGTGTAAAAAAAAGCAACTACTACACCTAAGCCATAACTAATCGAAATAGGAGTTTCTCTATTTTGCCAAGCATAATAAAGCAACATCATGTAGCAGAAAATAAAAAGAAGTAAAATGGTTGAAAGTATAAAGTTATAGCTCATAATGTGAATCCTCCAGTGTGGCTTTAGGTAAATACTACTAAATTATATAGATTATTATGAAACTATGTAAATTAAAAAGTCCATTTTTAGTATGTCTATTTGTAATAGTCATCACATCTACCCATCCTCACTTCTCTTGTTACTTGCATGTTTCGTCTCCTTTCAGAGATTAGACGATTTTAAAAGACATACCTTCCCATCTTTTTTTTCCTACAAGTTGGTGAAAGTCTTCCTTTTTTTTTTCATTATCGAATAAAAAATAGACATATTCATTTAATCTGAATATGCCTAAGTATTAATTATGTTTTCTTTCCCAGTTTCGGGGAACACAATCCCTCATCTAATCGAGTAGGAGGGAGTGATTAACTCCCGACCTCTCACACCACCGTACGTACGGTTCCGTATACGGCGGTTCAATTAAGATGAATAACGCAAAGTTTGGTAACGAACTTGCAGACTTTTCAACCCTTGGCTTTCCCAGTA
>DATMFU010000073.1:0-3707 GCA_035556015.1 Niallia sp.
TAAACAACCTTATTCTCCTCTATTTTTATTTTCTTCCATTATCTTCAAGATGTCATTGTCCATTTTTTCGTAAATAGCTTTAGCAATAAGCTTATATCCTTGATCATTGGGATGAAAGTAATCCTCGTATAGTAAATCTTCTGTTGGATTATCAAAAATATCAGTAATACTTACAAAAGATGTATTGTCAAACTGAGATAATACCTTTTCACTCGTTTGATTCCAAGTAGTAACAATATCATTTAATTCCTTGATATCGGAAAACACCTTAAGAAACGGATTATAAACTCCAATTAGAATGATATACGCATCGTCATTTTGCCTTTTAATACTTTGAAGAACACTTTTTAGATTTTTTTCATATTTAGTCAATTGCTTATCAAAATCATCGACTTGCAAATCTGTAATATTGTTTCTAACAACTTTCATAATATCATTACCACCAATGGTAATGATAACTCCATCAGCTTCACTTAGAGACTTTTGTACCTCAGCAGTTTTAATTTTTGTTAATAACTGATCAGATCTATTTCCTCGCACACCATAATTGGTGAAATTCGCTTTATTTACTCCATCCGTATCCTCTAGTAACTTTTTTAAGATGGGGACATATCCCCCTTTTCCGGAGCTATCTCCTACCCCTTGTGTAAGGGAATCACCAATGGATACAAAAGAATAATCTTGAGGAATAAAAGTTATTGGTATATCTTTTTTTATCGAGATACCAGAATCTTTTTCTTTATTATTATAAAAAGTTGGATTAGTGCAAGCTGTAAGCCATATAAAAGAAAGAATTAATATTAGAAAGGTAAATGTTTTTTTCATCTTTTCACCTACCTTAGTTAAGTATAATCAATGAAGTTATTTTAAACATATTTTTTACAAATGAATCATCCCTATTCACGATATGTCTGAAATCAGGCATTTCTTTTTTGCATATTCCACACTAGTCTTCTATATATTGAGGAATATACACTTTAAAAATAGTTCCCTTCCCTTTTTCACTTTCTACAACAATTCTTCCCCGCATTTTCTCCACCATTTGATAACATACCATTAAACCCATACCAGTTCCAGTCTCTTTTAAGGAGTAAAATGCATTACCTAATCGATTTAATTCTTCTCTAGTCATACCAATTCCCGTATCTCGAATTTGAAAACATGCTTCATTACCAGACAATTCTAATGAAACTGTTAAAGTTCCACCGTCTTTCATAGCTTCAATTGCATTTTTCATAATATTAATTAAAACTTGTTTTAATTCATTATCATTTGCTTTCACAAATATTTGTTTCAGATCTTTTTGAAAGTCAATGGATTTCCCCATCATTGCATATGACTTCATTATATCAATAACCTTATTTACCAAAACCATTCCATCAATTTTTTTAGTATGATCCACATTTGGCTTTGCTAAAGATAAATAATCATTAATAATCGTTTCTGCTCGATTCATTTCTTCAATCATTAACTTGATATAGGTACGTTCTTCATTACTCATATGTTCTTTCGCATGAAAGATTTGTAAAAATCCTTTCACTACTGTCATAGGATTTCTAATTTCATGGGCAACGGAAGCAGCCAATTGTCCTACAGCATTCATTTTTTCCGCACGTTGTAATTCCCTGTTGATTTTTGTAAATTCCATTATTTCATCCATTTGGGACAATGCGACTTCCATTTTATTAAGTAGTAATTGTTCGGAATTACCTCCAAGTTCATTGGCTGTCTTAGATAATCGGTGAAATAAGAAATCTAGGTTATCAATCGTTTCATTAAATGGATCGAGCAACCTCGTCAAATCTGTTTGGTTTTTCAACTCTCTATCCATGTCAAAATTATACAAATTTAGCTCCGTTAAATTACGTATCATTTTATCTACAGGTTTTAAAACTTTTAATACATAACCTCTTAGCCAAATTATTATAAACAGAATAGCAGCTAATAAAAGTGATGCTAATAATAAACCTGATTTCATCACAGTAAATAATTCATCATCAACTTTTCTTTCAAGTCCTATTGTACCTAATGTCTTCCCTTGGGTATCTTTAATAGAAACAAAAGAGCTCATAAAATATTCATTCTTAATTTTATATATGTTGGTGTGTTCAATTTCATGCAACTCATCCTTCTGTTCTAAGAAGGTGCGTATTTTTGGATTTATATTTTTTTCTCCTGATATTTGCAGTGCGTTCCCTTTCCCCAATAATACGGAAATTTTCTCCGTTCCATTATGTAAAACAAAATAAAACTTATTACGCCCTTTAAAATCATCATTTGAAAATAAATAATGAAGCAATTGGGAATCAGATCCATTAATTTCGGAAGTGGATAGTTCTTCACTTACCTTTCCACTAATTTTGGTAAGTATTTCTTCTGAATCTGATTGGATATGTATTTTTATTTCATGATAGATAAAATAGACGAAAATACTTGTTGAGGTAATAATTACAAGGAGTAATGGTAAAAGTAATAAGGATATTTGTTTTTTATTCATAAATGGAATGTGTATTAACCTTTTATACATATTAGCCACCTTACTCTTTTTTCCTAATATAGGGGATTAGTAATAATTTCGACATAATTCTGTCATTTCCCTTTTTATCTTGCATTATTTTTATTACTACCATCAAAATAGAAAAACTCTAATTACTCTTCCATAACTTTAAGGAGAGTAATTAGAGTTTTTATTTATATTATTATTCCATGTAGTAACTAAAACCAATTGCGCCTTTACCTGTATGAGTGGAGATAACTGGTGTAGTATAGTCAACTTCAACATGATGAAAATCAGTTTGACTCTCTACTGCTTTTTTTAGCTTTTCGGCAAACTCTAAACTATCTGCATGCGTAATTCCAACACCCTTAATCTTTTTCCCGGCAGTATCTTCTTTTAATGCATTAACTAAAAACTTTATTGCTTGCTGTCTACTCCGCACTTTCGCTACAGGAGTATACACACCATCTGCTAATGAAGCTATTGGCTTTATATTTAGCAAGGAACCAATAAATGCTTTTCCTTTTCCTATTCTGCCACCCTTAATTAAATTTTCAAGAGTATCAACTACAACATAGAGCCTTGTTTGCTTTTTTATTTCCGTTATTCTCTCTATAATCTCTTGGAGTTTATACCCCTCATTAGCCATTTTGGCGGCTTCAATAACCTGAAAAGAAAGTCCCTTAGAAATATATTGTGAATCAATAACAGTCACGTTTGCTTTCGATAGAGAACTAGCATATTTGGCTGATTCTACAGTACCACTCATCCCACCCGTCATATGAATAGATATAATGTCATATCCTAAATCTGCTAACTGGTCGTATTTTTCAACTAATAATCCAGTTGAAGGTTGAGAACTTTTTGGCAATTCATCTGAAGAGCTCATTAAATCAATGAATTCTTTGGGACTAATATCTGTTCTATCTAAATAGGATTGGCCATTTATATAGATGGATAAAGGTACTACTTCAATACCGTACTGATCAAGAAGTTCCTGGGAAAGATCCACAGTTGAGTCTGTAACAATTTTAATTTTAGTCATTTTACACTTCCTATATTAATCATTCATATTAAATTATTATTAAGCGTTTTTTCAAATCTAACTATATTTTATTATTTTAAACATATTCATAATTTTTTTAGTAAAATATTACCTTCACTATAACATATTTTATTGTTCTAGTAACCTATAAATAAGGGGGAATAA
>DATMFU010000074.1:0-10178 GCA_035556015.1 Niallia sp.
AGCCAACAACAATATCATAAGAATGATACAACCTGTACCAATCCATTGAAAAATGCCAAAAGGTTCTTTTAACCAATAAACAGTTGTTAAAACAGCTGCTAGTGGTTCAATGCTACCGAGCAGACTGGATTCTTTTGGAGCAAGGCTTTGCAAACTTTCTACATAAAACCAAAATGCTAACATCGTTCCAAAAAGAATAACAAAGGCTAAGTAGAAATAAATTTCGAGCGTTATTTCAGTAACATTTATTTTCCACGGTGGATGAATAAAACTTAACGCAATTCCTCCGATAATCATCGACCAGCCAACAATAACAAGGGAATCAAACTGTTTTAGCAAAGGGATAGCATATAGCGTATAAAAGGCTAAAGCTACTCCAGATAAAATTCCCCAAATAACGGCACTTGCTGGTACCGATAGTTGAGAGAAGGAGCCATTCGTTAATAAGAAAAAGCAGCCAACTAACGCAAGTAAAACAGTTATTACATCCTTTTGTGTTGGCAAAGATTGTTTGCTTAATGTTAAGTAGACGATAATCATAACTGGTGCTAAGTACTGTAATAATGTTGCTACTGCAGCATTTCCATGATCGATAGATGCCATATATGTATATTGAACAGCAAGCATACCGAGTAACCCGTAAATAATTAGTCGAATAGCTGTCCTTCTATCTTTCCAAACCGCAAATATCTGGGAACGATCTTTTCCTAAAAATTGAACGGCTAATAATAAAACTCCTGCAATGAGTAATCGTGTCGCAACGAGCCATTCTACATCAATTTCATGTTGAAAAAGTTTTTTTGATATAGTACCACTAATTCCCCATAATACTGCTCCGGTTATCACAAGGAATATTCCTTTTTTTCGATTAATGATTGATTCACCACCTAAAATAAAAAAAATAGTATAATATTCTGATTATAAAGGAAGATACGATGAAATGATAGAATGGAATGAAAAATATAAATAGTATGGGAAGTTGAGATAGAAAAAGCAAAGATGGTATTTTTCTGAAATAAAAACTATATTAATCTATTATTACTATTAACAAAACACCTTTAGGAGTACGGTGTTTTTTACGTAATTGTCTATAGTCAAAACTACTACTTAACCTATTAATTATTAAAATCTACCTAATAAAGAATGGGGAAGTCAAGGAAGTACTTATGAAAGTTGGTATTTTATCATAATTGTAGAATAAGCTTTCTTATGATAAATTTGTCATAACGAATGGAAAAGGAGAGTGGTTTTATTTGATAACATTTCAAAATGATTTAAAGGTGAAAGCACCAGTTAGTGAGGTATATAATTTTCTAGCACGATTAGAAAATTTTCCCTCATGGAACTATGCTGTTTCTGAAGTGAGAAATTTACACCAAAAGAATGAACAAGGTAAGGATTTGTATGGTGTTTTTCGTCATACTACTGGTCCAAAGTATGAAGAAGGCTATATAAAAAGTTTTAATGAAGATGAACAATTAGTGATGGTAGTAAGTGGTGGATGGTTTTCATATGAGATGGAATATAATTTAAAGGAAGAGAACTCCTATACGCTTATGAGTAATGTTGCAAGAATTTATCCTTCTAAAGTGAGCTTTTTGCCACTGCAATTGGCAAAGCATCAATTACAAAGAGCGGTATCTCAAAACTTACATGTTCTAAAGGAGAAATTGGAAAAATTTTAAAAATATACGAAAGAGCTATTGACTGAATTTACAGAATAGTTTAAATTTAATTATGGGTGACCGGTCACTCACCTGTGGAAAGGAAATAAAATGAGCAAGGAAAGAGAATTGCGAAGAAAGGCAATCATAGAAGTTGCCGCAAAGGAATTTTCCGAAAAAGGGTATGACAATTCCAATATAAATGAGATTGCAATAATGTCAGGTATTGGAAAAGGAACTATTTATTTATATTTTAAAACGAAAAAGGAACTTTATTTAGCCACCATGCAGACAGTGGTAGATATGTTTAATGAAGCGTCTAAGCAGGTAATGTCATTAAATTGTCCTCCATTGGAGAAGCTGAAAATTTGTATGGAACTCTTATTTGATTTTGAAGAAGTAGGTCTGCCATTTCTTATTTTATGGTCCAGATATCAGTTTCAAAATAATCCTGATTTCCAAGAGGATGTTTCAAAAATATTTAGTAATTTAGAGCAACCTTTCTGCGATATTGTCAAACAAGGTGTAAAAGAAGGTACCTTTCATACTAAATACGCGGAAGAGGCTGGCTATTTAATCTTATCAATGGTTACCATGTTGATTCCAAGTTTACAAGCAAAGCCTTTGCTTGTAGGTAAAGAGAAAGAAGAAAAAGTAGAGTTTTTACTTAATTTTATTAAGGCTGGTTTGTCTTAAACTTTGTTAATTAAGAGAAGGGAGCAATCCCTTCCTTTTATTAAAATAAAAGGGTGAACTCACTCGATTTTAGGGAGGAATATTCATGGAAAAGTTTGATTCGATTGAAACAGCAATTGAGGTTTTATCAAAAGGGGGATTAGTCATTGTATCGGATGACGAAAGTCGTGAGAATGAAGGAGATTTGGTTGGAATAGCAGAGCTAATTACACCTGAATCGATTAATTTCATGATTACAAATGGAAAAGGCCTTGTATGCATGCCAGTCTCAAAGGATATTGCTAAAAAGTTAGATATTCCCTTAATGGTGAAGAACAATATGGAAAGTCATCGAACTGCATTTACCGTTTCCATTGATGCTCATGAAAAACATGGAGTAACAACTGGTATCTCTGCATGGGACCGTGCTAAGACTATTCAGTTAGCTGCTGCAGATCATTCTACTCCTTCTGACTTTGTAAGACCTGGTCATATTTTTCCATTGGTCGCTGAAGATGGTGGGGTATTAACAAGGAATGGTCATACAGAAGCATCTACGGATTTAGCTAAATTAGCTGGATATAAAAAAGCTGCTGTCATTGTAGAAATCATTCTTCCAGATGGAAGCATGGCAAGACAATCAGATTTGTTTTTTATGAGAAAGTTATTTAATATCCCCTATATTACCATTGAGGCTTTGAAGGAATACAGAGAGAAATATGATGTCAAAGAAATACTATTACCTTCTAAATAAGGATGTATGATATGTTTGAAAGCTTTATGAAGTTTCTCATTGTGCTCTTTAGTAAAAATCTTTTTATAAAAGAAGTCATTGGTAAAGAAAATCTCCCCAAGAATGGACCCTATGTTATTGTAGCCAATCATGCTAGCTATTTTGATCACTTTATTATCTTCACTGTAATTAAACATTATATGAAGCACCAAGTTTATTTCTTAACGAAAAAAGAAGCATTCGATTCCTATCTTTCCCGAAAATGGCATTTGTCGATGGGGGCAATTCCATTGAATCGTGGAGCTACTGATGTTGCAGCCTTTAAAACAGTGGTTAGTCATTTAAAAGAAGGAAAAATTATTTGTATTTATCCAGAGGGGACAAGGAGCCCAACTGGACGATTATATCAAGGGAAACAAGGAGCCATTCGGATGGCACTAGCAGCAAATGTTCCAATTGTGCCGATTGGTTTAGAAGGAACGTTTGATATTTTACCTAGAAAAATGTTATGGCCGCGCTTAATAAAAGCAAAGATTCATATAGGAGAACCAATTGAATTGCAAAAAAGTCGAGATAAGGACCAGCTAGATAATTATTTAAGAGACGTGATGACTTCCATCAATTCCCTTTCAAATAATCATCATCAAAAGATAAAAGAGTTACCTACAGATGAAACCTTATTAATAGATGAAATGTTGCAAGTGGCATATGAATGGAATGAAAGGGGAATTAGGGCTTATCCAAAGGACTCTATATCTCCTAATACCTTACACAAAAGGTCTATTTATATCTGCAATCAAGTGTTAAAAAGTGTACCGAATCATCCAATTGCTTTATACGAAAAATCAAGAGCTATCGGAAGATTAGGATTGAATAGCCGGTCAAAGGGAAAGAAAATCTTGTATTTGATAAAGGGAAAGAAAATACTCGAACAGTCTATTCAAGCAAATAAATGTCACGCTCCTAGCTATTATGCATTGGCAGTTTGGTATATGGAAATGCCGAAGTTGATAGGAGGTAGTCCCGAAAAAGCCCTTTCGTTATATGAAAAGGCAAATGAATTAGGTAGAGAAGTATATATTATGATTGGATATGCGAAGTCTTTGTTAGTAAATGGGAAACCAGATAAGGCTAAAACAGTATTATTACAATTAATCACAGACTTACCAACTAAGACGATTGTTGATGCTCGAAGAAAAGTGGAAGCTGTTGCAATGATTATGAGGATTGATCCAGATTTTCAAATTCAAGAAAAGGTGATGAATGAATGTTTTCTATACTATCAAAGTGGGTGACCAACCACCCAAAAAAGATTATTACGACATGGATAATCCTTCTGTTATGTAGTGCCTACTTTGCTTTACAGTTTCCAGGTATATTGTCAGCTGGAGGTTTTAATGATCCATCGAGTGATTCTATGAAAGCGAAAGAGTTAGTTTCAGAAGAGTTTTCGAATCGATACGCTCAAAATGCCATTATTGTGGTACATCATGACGAAATAACGGTAGAAGATAGTAACTATCAAAATCATATACGAGATATTGAACAAGAAATAAAAGAGGTACCACATGTTGAACATATAACCACTTATTATGAAGAACAAAATGAACAATTTATTTCAGAGGACAAGAAAACGACCTATGTATTAGTAGGGCTAAATGGATCAGAAGATGAAGCGACCAATACAGCTCCCATCTTACAAGAAGCAATAGCTACACTTGATAAAGATGGCTTCTATACAGAGTTAACAGGAGGTCCTGCCTTAACATATGGATTAAATGATGTGACAAAAAAAGAAGTGATGAAGGCAGAGATGATTGCCATTCCTATTATGATCATCATTTTGTTACTCGTATTTCGCTCTGTTGCTTCTGCAGCAGTACCGCTTATTGTTGCTATGTTTGCACTAGTAAGTACAATGGCTGTTAGTTATTTAATTGGTACTCAGTACACATTAAATATATTGACACTTAACATTATTAGTATGATTGGCTTGGGAGTAGTTGTAGATTATGCACTTTTTATCGTTAACCGTTTTAAGACGGAAATAAAGAATCACTCCGTTTCGGAGGCTGTGAAAATCTCGGTAGAAACGTCGGGAAGAGCCGTATTTTATTCAGGATTAACAGTTGCTATTAGTTTAGCTGCTTTATTTATCCCAAACATGATGATTTTTAATTCCATTGCATTTGGTGGAGTAATTGTAGTTATTTTTGCCATTTTAACTTCTTTAACTTTACTTCCATCTATTTTAATGATTATGGGTGAAAAAATTAATTGGGGCAGATTACCGATTTATAAGAAATCATCTGGAGGAGGTAAATGGGATTTACTAATTGCAAAAATGATAAAAAGGCCTATCCTATTTTCTCTACCAGCTCTTCTATTATTGTTGATTTTGGTATGGCCAGCATTTCAAGTAAATATGCAAGTACCAGTAGCAAGTAGTAGTAGCTTACCAGAGACCGAATCAGCAAGAGAAGGCTTTGAAGTATTAACGGAAAGTTTTGAGCAAGGTGAAATTTTCCCAATTGAAGTGGTTGTGCATGCAGAAAATTCTATTCTAGAAGCGGAGAAACTTGCTACCATTGATAAAATGACGAAGGCTATTGAAGGGTTAGATAACGTAGAAGGAGTAATAAGCTTAACGAATTGGAATGATCAATGGGAAATAAACGATTATAAGACAGCTTTCGCTAATGTAGAAATGTTACCTCCAGAGGTAACAAAGTCATTAGATAACCTAGTAAACTTAGATAATGGAGAAACTACTTCCATTCTCATGGTTTCGCCAACTACAGCAGCAGATACTAAATCTACTCATGATTTGGTTAGAGAGATTCGTAAAACAGTTGCTAGCATAGTAGATACGAATGAACTTTCCGTGTTAGTTGGTGGGGAGACAGCTGTTGGTGTAGACTTTGATGAAAAAGTAATAGATAACATCCCATATATTATTTTAGCGGTATTTGGTATCAGCTTTGTCATACTAGTGGTTACGTTTAAGTCAATCCTTATTCCAATTAAAGCAATTATTTTAAATGCAATCGTGACATTAGCAAGTGTTGGATTATTGGTATTCATATTTCAAAATGGTTTCTCCTTTGCAGCAGACCCGGATCAAACGATTAACTCTGTGACACCAGTAGTGTTATTTGCTGTCTTGTTCGGGTTAAGTATGGATTATGAGGTTATTATTATTAGTCGTATGAAAGAGTTATATGACTCAGGAGAGAGTCATGCTCAAAGTATAATTAAAGGAATTTCTGAGACTTCTCAAATTGTTAATGGAGCAGCGCTTATTATGATTGCAGTATTTGGTGCTTTTGCTTTAGTAGAAGTAAGAACAGTCGCTGAGATTGGCTTAGCATTGGCTTTTGCTATCTTTGTAGATGCGGCTTTAGTAAGAACTATATTAGTTCCAGCCTTAATGAAACTAATGGGGAAAGCAAATTGGTGGCTCCCATTTAGAAAAAAGGATAGAGTTTATCCAAGCTATGACAAACATGGAATTCCAAAAACGGAGGTAGAATGAGCATGATTTATACCATTGGTTTTGGCACTGTAGAAGGGACAGAACCTATAACCAAGGAAACAAACATAAGTCATATAGAACCAGGCAATATTATAATGATTAATGCAAGTGGATCGAATAGGGAGCAATGGGAAAAGCGAAAATTCTTTTCCCCTGCTTTCACTTTCCAGGGGTTATTACCTACCTGTGCACAAAAAGAACAAATATATACATTCATTCAAAATGGAGGAAAGGTAATTAGTACACTGCCTGACCCTGACGAAGTAATTGAAATAGTGATGTTTCATGAAGAAATAGAGTCGCAGCAAAAAGAAGACTTTTCTAGTGAAGAAGATGATGGATCAACAGTAACGTGTACATATAGTCCATTTGATTGGTTACTAGATGAGCTAAATGATATGGCAAAATCCGCTTATAACTATAAAAAAAGTGAATATAATGATGAATCATCTGTGTATATGGAAACCACTGTTGAAACTATTACTTTTTTTATCGGTGATTTAGATGGAAGTGTAACCTTTACTAAGAAACTCAAAAATAAAGGTTCTATTAATATGCAACACTTAGAGGAAATAGCTAAATCGTGTATAAAGAAGGATGAAACTAATGTTACTGCATAATAAAGTGGCCATTATAACCGGGGCTTCTAGAGGAATTGGAAGAGAGATATCTTTGCTTTTTGCAAAGGAAGGAGCAAAGGTAGTTCTGAATTATGTCCGCAGTGATCAAGAGGCAGCCAGTGTTTATAGTGAAATTACTTCAAATGGTGGAATTGCTTCATTATTTAAAGGAGATATAAGTAAGGAAGAGATAGCAAAAGAAATGGTTCAATATGCAGTACACCAATATGGGAGAATAGATATTCTTGTTAATAATGCCGGTATAACAAAAGACAAATTCCTTATTAATATGAAGTTAAATGATTGGAATGAGGTAATAGATACCAATTTAACTGCTCCATTTCTTACCGCTAAATATGCACTGAGAAAAATGATGAAACAGAGATATGGAAAAATTATCAATCTATCATCATTATCAGGGGTAGCTGGAAACAAAGGACAAACAAATTATGCTGCGTCAAAAGCAGGAGTGATTGGACTCACAAAAGCAATTGCGCAAGAATATAGCGGAAAAGGGATTTATGCGAATGCTATTGCACCAGGCGTAGTGGTAACAGATATGTCTAAAAAGATACCTGAATCAGAACGTGACTATAAATTGAATGCTATTTTGTTAGAAAGACCAGGAGAAGCAGTAGAAATTGCAGGAGTTGCCCTCTTCTTGGCTTCCGATTTAAGTAACTTTGTTAATGGTGAAGTTATTCAAGCAGATGGAGGTATACGCTTTTAAAAAAAGGTGGGTAGTATGTATAAAAATATAATAATATTAGTGATTACATTTATATTTATTAATAAAAAAAAGGCAAAAAGAGAAGCAGTATATATCCCCTTGAAGAGATTTTAATTTTTATAAAAGTAAGAGCATTTTGGGCGCTCTTACTTTTATTTAATTAGGTGATTCCCTTTTGCAACAAGGTTATACAAAGAATATTGATAAATTAAGAGCTTAGAGGTATTTCCACATAAAACACTCATAATACTTCTACTAGCTAATCATTTTTCTATCTACTTTAGAATCATATCAATATGTTCTAGTCACTCACTCAACTTCTCGTGCCTGACTCATTTCCACACACATAAGAATAAAGGCACCTGCACCATGAAGATCATTTTCACTAGTAGGACGGGCAATATAATGTGCATAATCACCAATGCCAGTTCCGATACAGATGTTGCCAATGATTACGTTTCCGTCCTTATCGAACTTCAATGTATCAATCACGCCTTGATAACCTTTCCAAGCATAGTCTAAATACTTTTCATCGAGATACCCTAATCTAACCGCTTTGGCAATGGCTTGCACAAACAAGCAAGAGCAAGATGTTTCCAGCCAATTATCGGCTAAATGGCCTTTGTCGATTACTTGATACCAAAGACCAGTATCACTATCTTGATAATTCGTTAAGGCGAGAGTTAAGTTTTGGAGCGTTTGTGTCAATGCTTCTTTATCTTTATGGTCCTCTGGAAGAGAATCAAATATTTCTAGGAGACCTACAGGAACCCAACCAATCGCACGTCCCCAGAATTCTGGTGCTGTTCCTGTAATAGGATCTGCCCAAGGAGCAACTTTTGTTTCATCCCATCCATGGTACAACAGGCCTGTTTCAGGATCCTTCGTATGTTTCTCTAATAATAGTGCTTGTTGTGTGATCATGTCAGCATACTCAGACTCTCCGAAAGTATGGGCAAACTGTACGGCAACAGGACCACCCATATATAGTCCGTCAAGCCACATTTGGTTTTCATAATGTTCTTTATGCCAGAACCCGCCAGATGGGTTCTTTTTCAGTGTTTTTAATAAAGGAACAATATTGTACAAGGCCTTCTTATATCGTTCATCTCCAGTTTGTTCATAAAGGTTGAAAAGGAGTACACCTGGCTGGATGTCATCGAGTTCATCTGCTTTTAATTTAGTAACGGTACCATCATCAAGTACATGGCTGTCTACCCAGCGCTTGATATATTCAAAGTATTGATCTTTTTTTGTAAGTCTCCAACATTTTTCCATACCAGATAAAAAGACACCTTGATGATAATGAAATCGTTCTGGTGGAAGTTGTTCAGGATCAAATTTCGCCATTAATGTTTCGCAAGCCTTTTCAGCCCATTGAAGCGGGGATAAAGTTTTATTACTTATATCAAATGTACTAGATTCCGAGTAGTTCATCTGGTTTTTCCCTCCTTCTTATTATATGAATTAGGGTAGCACAGTAATATGTACTATTTTTGCGAAAGTACAGTAAAACTTCTTATATCTTGCGCTAATAGAATCGTATAATAAAAGAATCAACAAGGAGAGGGGGAGAAACAGACTGAAAGATATTTTCTATAAAAATGTGGAGGATACATTCAGCGTTTCACATCGTAAAGCGTTAAGCCACCATATGCCATCTAGCCATTTCCACAGTACATTTGAAATGTATTATCTGATGTCAGGTCAACGGGAATTTTTTATAAAAGATCGTACTATAGTGATTAACGAAGGTGATATTGTCATTATTTCTCCTAATATCCTACATCGGACAACAAATGGTGAAAATCCAAAGCATGAGCGTTTTATCGTTAATATTCATGAAAAAATTATTGCTAAGGCAAGTAGATCATATAAAGATATTTTTCAATCATTGTTTGAAACAGATTATATGATTGTTCGATGTCCTTTAAATGTGCTACTTAATGTCGATACACTCTCTCAAAATATCCTTCAAGAGATTCAGGATAAAAAAGTGGGCTTTGAAATCTATTCCGAAATGTTGGCTATCCAGCTTCTTCTCATTTGTTGTCGTCATATTAAACAAAATAGTATGGAGCCATTAGAATCCCTTAGCTCTATGCATGAAAGGATTTCAGAGATTGTACGTTATCTGAATGGCCATTATATGCATAAACTCACCCTCCAATCAGTGGCGGAAAAATTTTATGTAAGTCCATACTATTTAAGTCGTTTTTTT
>DATMFU010000075.1:0-6756 GCA_035556015.1 Niallia sp.
TGATTGATCATACCGATGGCGAATTGAACATCTTAGGAACAAGTCCTCGTCTTGCTCAAAAGCAGAGTACAGATGTATCCTTTGTTTTTCAAGATGCTACCTTGCTACCTTGGAGAAATGTAATGGAAAATATTCTTTTGCCTTTAGAATTTCAACATATCCCGAAAAAGAAGAAAGTCGAGATGGCTGAAAAGGTTTTGGGATTGGTGGGCTTAAAGGATTTCCGCAGGGCATTACCAAGGGAACTTTCAGGTGGAATGAAAATGAGGGTGTCCATTGCAAGAGCGCTTATTGCTAAACCAAAATTACTGTTAATGGATGAACCCTTTGGTGCTCTAGATGAGATTACAAGACAAAATCTACAAACAGAATTATTAAATATATGGGAACAAGAACAAATGACAGTGTTATTTATTACCCATAATGTGTTCGAGGCTGTCTATTTATCTACAAAAATTGCTGTAATGACTCCAAGTCCAGGGAAAATTGAAAATACTGTAGATGTCGATCTACCTTTTCCAAGAAGTGCAGATTTAAGAACTACCCATCACTTTAGTGATATTGCAGCAAAGGTTTCCCATTATTTAAAATTCTGACAGGTGGTGACTTTTATGTGGTTAGGTAAATTAATTGAGTTAGTTGGAGAAGAGAAAGTTATTGTAAATGAAAATCTACGAGAGCGATTATCAAAGGATTATTATTGGTACTCTCCGATCCTTTTTGAAGAATTAAAAGACAAAATAGCAGATTGTGTGTTAAAGCCTACATCAATAGAAGAAGTAAAAGAAGTAGTTACCTTCGCAGTAGAACATAAAGTGCCAATGACAGTTAGAGGAGCAGGAACAGGAAATTATGGGCAGGCAATTCCTTTAAAGGGTGGAATAGTCCTTGATCTAACAAAGTTAGATAAATTGCTAGAGTTGACTGGAAATACCGTTAAAGTTCAAGCTGGTATGCGTCTAGGTGTATTAGAAAAAACTTTGCGAAAACAAGGAAAAGAGTTAAGGATCTATCCAAGTACTTTTATGACTTCAACAGTAGGTGGTTTTCTATGTGGAGGCTCTGGTGGAATTGGCTCTATTCGTTGGGGTAATTTATGGGATGGTAATATTCTTGGTGTTACGGTTATGACAATGGAAGGGGAACCAAGAATATTTGAGGTAGAAGGAAGCGAAATGGAAGACTATATACATAATTATGGAACTACTGGAATTATTTTAGAAGCTATATTGCCAGTAGAAGATAAACAAGAATGGACCCAGCATATTATTTCCTTCCCTACATTTAAAGAAGCTGTGAAGTTTGGCGATGAGTTAGCACATAACGAACGCATTGTAAAAAGGTTAGTATCTGTCTGTGAATGGCCAATTCCGTCCCATTTTCACACATTGAAAGACATTCTTGAAGAGGAAAAGTCTATTACCATGTTGGAAATAGAGGAGTCTTGCTTAGAAGAATTTCAATTATTAGTAGAAAAGTATGGAGGCACTTCTAATTTAATGATACCTGCAAGTAATTATCATAAAGGGTTAAAAGTATCTGATTTTACTTGGAACCATGCAACTCTTTGGGCACATAAACATGGTGAAAATATGACCTACATTCAAGCAAGATTTAAGGTAGATGAGATTTTTGAACAGATGGATACACTTAGAGAAAAATTTGGGGATGAAATTCAATTCCATTTTGAGTACATCAAAATTAAAGGAGAAATTACCCCTGCATCTTTACCAGTTATTCTTTATCGATCCAAAGAGAGATTATATGAAATTATTAATTATTGCCGCAGTATTGGGGTGGAAATTAATGATCCTCATACGTACTTACTAGGTTTTGGTGGCTATAACTTGAAAATGGAGCAAATAACGAAGAAGAAGGAAGAGAACGATCCTTTTAATCTATTGAATCCAGGGAAGATTCCTGTAAAGCAAGAATCTGAGATTGTCTAAAGAGGAGGGATAGAATGGAACAAGCACCACAAAAGGTTTCTGAAGTGCCAGTAATAGGGATAAAAGACGATAAAAAAATTCGTAAGGTCTTAAATGTGTGGATTCCACCTTTCATTGTGTTCGTGTTATTTATGCTAATTTGGCAATACGGAACGGTTCTATTCCAGATACCTCCGTACCTTTTACCAAAACCAACAGATATTTTACAGGCATCCATTGAAAATTGGGAGAACTTAAGAAATGCAGTGACTCGTACCATTACCGCAGCAATAATTGGCTTTGTTTTTAGTGTAATTGGAGGAGTTGTAGCAGCAATAGTGATGGCAAGCTCAAAAATAATGGAAAGAAGTTTATATCCTTATGCTATCCTTCTTCAAACAATTCCTATTGTAGCTATTGCTCCAATTATTGTTATCTGGTTTGGATCAGGAACGAATGCGATTGTCATTATTGCTTTTACGATTGGCTTTTTCCCAATGCTATCGAATACATTAGTTGGCTTGAATGCAACAGATAGAGGCATGATTAATCTATTAACCTTATATCAGGCATCCAAGTGGAAAATTATGTGGAAGGTCCGCATTCCTTTTGCACTCCCGTATATTATGGCTGGTTTAAAAATCTCCTGTACACTCGCTGTAGTGGGTGCAATAGTAGGCGAATATATTGCGGGAATTGGAGGAGGAGATGGTGGGCTAGGTTATGCCATTACTGTTGCTTCAAGTCGAATGGAAACCGCGTATTTGTTTGCTTGTGGTATTTCGGCAAGTATACTAGGTATCGTTTTCTTCCTTTTAGTAAATATCGTATCGAAATTGGTATTAGGATCATGGCATGAATCAGAAATGAAAAAAGACAGTTAACCCTATAGTAGTAGCTCAAATAGTCTAGCTAGATAAAAATATATTCATTGTAAAGGGGAAATTAGTTGATGGGGAACTTAACAAAATATAAAAAAGTTGGCGTAATGGTAGCTGCTGTATCCATGCTGTTGCTTTCTGCTTGTGGAGATACAAAAGATTCTGGAGCAACTGCTAAAAAAGGAGAATTAGAGAAAGCAAAACTAGTTACTAACTGGTTTGCACAGCCAGAACATGGTGGAAACTATGCTGCATTGAAACAAGGTTTCTATAAAGATGAAGGAATAGATATGACAGTAGAGCCAGGTGGCCCGCAAATTTCTGCTACGCAAATAGTAGCTTCTGGTAAGGCTCAATTTGGATATACACAAGCAGAAGATATTTTAATTTCAAGAAGCAAAGGAATCCCTTTAGTAGCAATTGGTGCAATATTCCAAAAAAGTCCACAAGTATTAATCGGACATGATGGTAAATTAACAGATTTCAAAGATCTTGCTGGTAAAACAGTATATACAGCGCCAGGAAGTGGATATTGGGAATATATTAAAAAAGCATATGACTTAGATGTAAAAGATATGGCTTATACAGGATCGTTAGCTACATTTATTGATGATCCAAATGCCGTTACACAAGGCTACTATACTTCTGAAGTTAACACATTAGAACAAGAAGGGGTAGCTACAGATTATTTATTCATCCATGATTCTGGTTTTGAAACATATGCAAATATTATCTTCACTACAGAAGATGTAATCAAAGAAAATCCAGAGTTAGTGCAAGCCTTTATGGACGCGACAGTAAAGGGATGGGAATATTATCGTGACCATTCTGATGAAATAAATCCATTCCTACAAGAGAAAAATCCAGATTTATCGATGGAATTATTGGATTATGGTGCGAAGGTAGAAGAGGAACTGATCTTTGGTGGAGATGCTAAGGAGCATGGATTTGGATATATGTCTAGTGACCGCTGGAAAGCGTTGCAAGCTGAATTGCTAGACTTAGGAATTATTAAAGAAGCAGAAGATGTTTCTAAAATATTTACGAATGATTTTCTAGGTGAGTAGAAATGAAAGATATTCAATTAATGAATGTTTCTATCCCACTATTAAAGTTAAAGAATTTATATACAGTAGTTATTAAAAATGGCATATATACAGAAATAAAGGCACAAGTAGGCTATGAAGAAAGTCATTTTCCGACCTTCAAAGACATTTGGAACAAAAGAGAGAGCCAACAACAAATTATAGATATGGAGGGGAGGATTCTTCTTCCCTCTTTTGTTGATATTCATACCCATCTTGATAAAGCATTTTCTTTGAAAGATGTACCAAATACATCTGGAACTTTAATGGAAGCAATCAGAAATTATAGCGGAAAAGCAGCTTTATTTTCTGCAGAAGAAATAAAAAAGAGGGTAATCAAGGGAGCACTTCAAGCATTATCATATGGAACAACTCGTATACGAACACATGTCAATTTTGAATGGAATATATCGAATGAATTGGCATTAAGCCATTTGCAAGCAGTAATAGAGGCAAGAGATTTGCTAAGACCATATGTGGATTTACAGATTGTTCCCATGTTTTCTGACCTATCTAAGAAAAGTGAAAGAGATATGGATGTACTAAAAGAAGCAATCTCTTATGGCATTGATGGAATTGGTGGAGCTCCACATCTATCTGCTAATGCCAATGAAGATATTGATCAGTTGTTTGAACTTGCTGTTAAATATGATAAATTTATTGATTTACATGTGGATGAACAAGATAATCCTGCTATTTGTACGATAGAAAAAGTCATAGCGAACACGAGAAAATGGGATGTTCAAGGAAGAGTCACGACAGGACATTTATGTTCCCTTTCTGCTATGCAAGAGGATAAATCGAAGAGGATCATAGAGAAAATGGCGATGGAGAATATATTTGCTGTTACGTTGCCAGGTGCCAATATGTATTTACAAGGAAGAGAGGATAGGGGACTCGTTCGAAGAGGAATAACAAGAGTGAGAGAAATGCTAAAGCATCATGTACAAATTGCTACTGCTTCTGATAATGTAAATGATCCATTCCATCCTTTCGGGCGATTTGATCTTTTGCAAATAGGCCTTTTAACGGCATATGCAGCACATTTAGCTAGTGAAGAGGAATTGATTTCTGTGTTGAAGATGATTACTGATACTCCTGCTTCCATATTTGGGAACCAAGGATATGGCGTACAAGAAGGCGAATTAGCTGAATTTGTCCTGTTTGATGCTACGAATATATACGATCTTTTTGCAAATCTATCACCTACTCGTCATGTCTATAAAAATAGTAGCTGGGTAAGTAGCTATCAATCAGAGCATGTCTTTGGAGATGAAGGAATAAGTGAGTTAGTTAAAAAAACAACAGCCTATTTTTAAGAGAAAGGTAGGATAGAAGAATGTTGGATCTCGTATTGAAAAATGCTCAACTTCCCTTTCAGAAGAATCAAGTGAATATTGGAATTAAGGATGGAACCATTCTTTCTATCTCACAGGAAGAGTTAACAGGTAAAAAGGAGATTGATTTAGAAGGAGATCTTCTATTGCCTCCTCTAGTAGAGATGCACACTCATTTCGATACTGTGTTGACTGCAGGAGATCCTATTTTTAATCAATTGGGAACGCTAGGAGAGGCTATTAATATTTGGTCCCTACGAAAGCAAACTCTTACTAAGGAAGATGTGAAAAATAGAGCATCTCGGGCACTTAGAATGTTAATGGAGTATGGAGTACTCTATGTTAGAGGAGCAGTTGATATTTCTGATCCAAATTTAACGGCATTACATGCAATAGTAGATTTGAAAAACGAATATCAGTCTTTCCTTAACCTTCAAATTATTGCTTTCCCCCAGGATGGAATCATTTCTTGTCCGGAAAACCAATCTCGTTTAGAAAAAGCGGTTTTGCTTGGAGCAGATGTTGTTAGTGCAGTCCCACATTTAGAGAATACAAGAGAGGAAGGGATTCAATCATTAGAATTCGCCTTTGACCTTGCAAAAAAATATGGGAAAGAGGTTCATGTGTTTTGTGACGAGGTGGATGATGAACATTCCCGCTTCCTTGAGGTGGTTGCCAATCTGACGTTGAAGAATGAGATGCAGGGAAAAGTGACAGCAAGTCATGCAAATGCCTTACTCTATTATTCTGATTCTTATGCGAATAAAGTAATGTCATTAGTAAAGCAAGCGAATGTAAATATTGTTTGCTGTCCTTTAGTAAATACGACGATGCAAGGGAGATTAGATTCTCATCCTAAAGGAAGAGGGATTACGCGAATTAAGGAGCTTTCAGATTTAGGAGTCAATGTTTGCATAGCTCATGATGATATTCAGACTCCGTTTTATCCATTTGGAAATGGTAATATCTTGCAAGCTGCACATATGGCACTTCACCTTGCCCATATGACTGGGCTGGAAGAGATAAAAGACATAGTAAATATGATTACTTATAACGGTGCGGAAGCTTATTCTATAAAAGAGCAATATGGTACGGAGGAAGGAAAAGAGGCAAATTTGGTATGTTTTCCAGTAAAAGATGTACAGGAACTTTTCTACAAGCAGCCTAAATGTCGATATGTATTTAAAAATGGAGAGCTCCTGCTAGAGACGATTCCTGAAACAACTAATTGGAAAAGCTTAATAGGTATACCAAACTAAAAACGATCATCAAAACTTTAAACATCTACTTATTGATAAGGGAAAGGAGCATTTATCGGGTGGAGAAGTACACATATGTAGACAAAGATACTTGTATTGCTTGTGGGGCTTGCGGTGCAGCGGCTCCAGAGATTTTTGACTATGATGAGGAAGGTCTAGCGGAAGGAATAGTAGATAATAATACTGGAACAATAGCTGTAGCGAAAGAACTTTTCGATGATTTACTAGATGCAATGGAAGGTTGTCCTACTGAATCTATTAAAGTA
>DATMFU010000076.1:0-3244 GCA_035556015.1 Niallia sp.
CACAAAATAATCGTCAGGTTGAAGCTCACATTCTGAAATATACTTCTTCACTGCCTGAACACATTCTAGAGTGAGACGCTTTTCCTTCATTTCCCCCTGTTTTGTCATCATGACCCAAACTGTACGATTTTCTAAGTCAAAGTCACTAATCTTAAGACGTACCATTTCCGATGGACGGTTGGCCGTAATCAAGTTCACTAAACAGATGGCGCGTTTCCGAATATCTGCCTTTTTATTAGTATCGAAGCGATCGATTAAACGCAGCACATCATTTTGACTTTCGGCTCGAATTCCTCGTTGCGGTTTAAGACGTAAAAAAGTTTCTTCATTATATAGTTGTCGTAATAAACGAACACGATCTTCTTGTTCCAGTGTTTGTTGCAAATTCAATTTATTCATGAGCCAATATTTCACACCAGCTAAACGACGATTAAAAGTTGAAAGACGAACACGCTGCACCGTGATTAAATTATGTAAGTAAAGTTCAAGCGAATCAAAATCTAGTGGCAAGAGATTTCTCTCACAAAAAATTTCAAATTGCTTAAAGTCCGATTGATACATGTCGAGTTTTTTATTTTTCACTTGCTCGATTGATTTTTCCGTTTCTTGAATAATGCGATATTGATTTAATGAAAAAAGATTATCTTCCACCCTAAATTCCTCCCTTTTTAAGCCCCTAAAGGTACGAACAAACGTTTCTTCAATTATACCATTTTCAACCTAGGATAATAAACATTTTAAGAGGTTGATAAGCTATTTTATTTTAAAACAAACCTATATATTTTTAAAAGGTAGCCCCATATTTATCCAATTGTTTTCGAAATAATCAATTTTAAAATTCTTAAAGGTATTTCTAAATTTTACAAACAAAAACACCATTTCTAAATTTTTATTTTGATGTATTGCACATGTAGGATGGAGGTTTAGTAAAGTTAAGTGGATAAGATCTAGTCGGGAAGTTTAAAGAGGCAAAAAGTAGCATGGGCTGTACGTCTTTTCACCCGGATAAAGAAGATCACCATATTTAATAGAGGAAACTCAAATAATGGACGTGATACAACGGAAGACATAGGAACGCGTTGCTCTCACTCACGAAGGAAAAAGTTAAAATAGAGGGAATTGCTATACGACATAATATAAAATAAGTGCAACTTTAAAAATCAAATTAGCCACAGTACTTAATTACAGTTATGTCGTATCTCTGAATAGAGTAGTTTTTATTACAGGTTAGTTAATTTTCAAAGGTGCTCTGGGGTGTTATAGCAGATATATCAAGTATAGATCCTATATCAACTAACATAAAAAAGAAGCTGATTCGGCGGGTACACAGAATCAGCTTTTTTATTTAGAAGTTTTATTTTATATGTTGCTACTAGATTTTAAAGATTACGCAGTTATTTGCTGTAGTTATTGCCTTAGTTATTGCCTCAGTTATTGCCTCAGTTATTACTGTAATAGTTCAGTGTACACATTACTAATTAAATGATAATTGATGTAAATTGAAATTAAGTCTCTAGGGTATGTGCTATACTAGGTATTTATCTAATATCAGCGCTAGCTTCATATATTCTTATTATTGTAACTATTTGTTTCCCTGCATAGCTTAATTTTTTCAGGGTCGGATAATATGTAATATTAACTATATCGTCTCTTCAATTATTTAAATGACCCACCATACAAATATTTATGGCATAAAACATAATACGTGATTAATGTGTGGCATTCAAAGGGGGAATTTCAGTGAGAAGATCTAATTATGATTGAACAATTTAACAGTAATAATGGAGTTGTTCAACAGACAAAATTCCATTTAGTAAACCTCTATGAAGGATGGTTATTATTTTAAAATAACATTTTTTTTATAAACGACTATGTCATTCATCGCAATTCCAGTTCTATTTTTAATTAATTTGAGTTAAATTTCCATGTAATTAACAGGAAGCTATTTTTAGATTCAAGAAGAAGGTATTCCATAGGGGTAAAGGGGGGTGCCATTCCATATAGCAAATTGAGTATGAGCTATATGGAATGGGGGGATATGACCCGTTCCATATAGCAAAAGAAAGATGAAGCATTGATAAATCTATACTTTTCATTCCAGGGAAAGTGCAAATACCTATACTTCAAAAAGGTATGTTGAAAGTGTATTTTCTTCCAAAATAGGTATAACAAAAATCATTCTCAACCTACCTCTTTCACCCCCTGAATTCAGCATTTCACCATACCTTTTATATCACAGATTTCCCCCTTAAAACATGTGATCCACCTGTTACTTATTATATAAATCAACTACCATAACATGTTATTGCCAATACTCAATTTGAGTTAAACTGATTACTATAAAATTTAGTCTAATATAACAAAATGGGAACACCCCAAAAAGAGCTTTTGTTCGCGCTCATACACTTTTCTATTTGTTAAATAGAAAACCTATAATTATCGTTTAAATGAGATAAGATGTTGTGTCTTATGTGTCTTAGCAACTCCTTTTCTTTTAGACTCCTTATGGGGATATTAATTAAGGTTTTCTGGCATTCTAGAGTTGATATACATGATATATCTTGTATAGATCCTATATCAACAAACATAAAAAAAGAAGCTGATTCGGCGGGTACACAGAATCAGCTTTTTGGCCTTTTTTTTGAGTTTGAAATAAAGCACAAAGATGTGTGTGTTCAGGAGTCATTACTAACCTATGATTGGGGCCTTTCCAATATAACTCCCTAATCTTTACGCCAATGATGAATAATAAATTCGTCTACCATTTCCTTCGTGGAACTGACTGGGGCATTCACTTCATCAACCATATGAGAGAGAAGATGCATATACGAATAATCTTTTTCAGGTAGCTCCTTATTTATAAAAGACATGAGCTTATTAACCTCGGCCATTCTTCTTTTATCAAGCCCTTGTTCTAAATAATTCTTCAAATATTCATTTACAATTTCGAAATCCGTCATACTATTTTCTAGCAACAAAGCACACGCTCTTGCTTTACTACAATCTAGGGCATAGGCAAGGGCTGAAAGAATGTCATAGACTCTTTGAGTTACGCGTAAGGAAATCCTCTCACACGTTTCCGGAGCTTGTTTCTTCTGAATTGCAGGGTTTGATAGATTCCCTCGAAACAACGTTTGGTTAATGCGTATATCCCTTTTAAAGTGGGCTGATAGAGCATTTAGTATTTTTACGTTGGTTAGAGCTGCAGTTAATAGAGTTGCTGCAACATCCTTCACTGGCGTTT
>DATMFU010000077.1:0-11345 GCA_035556015.1 Niallia sp.
AATGGGATTTCAGGAAATACAATTCGATTATGTTCGTTTTCCAGAAGGGTTCGAAAATAAAGCTGATTATTTAAGTTATTCTAAAGGAGAATATGAAGGATTAGCAATGAATGATGGGGAAGCAAGAGTGCAAGCTGTTACGGACTTTGTTCATTATGCAAAGGAAAAGTTAAGACCATATGGGGTAAAAGTTTCTGTAGACATTTTTGGCTATACGGCTACTCTAAAAGAAGCACCTGGTATCGGACAAAACTTTACTAAAATAAGTGAACAGGTAGATGTGATTTCGTCTATGATTTATCCTAGTCATTGGACTTCCTATTTTGGCATTGATAAACCTGATTTGCATCCGTACGAATTAGTTAGTGAATATATGAAAGTAGAAAAACAGAAGATTCAGGAATTAGAAAATGCTCCAATTTCAAGACCATGGTTGCAGGACTTTACAGGAACATGGTTAGGAAAAGGGAATTATCAAGTTTATAAAAAGGATCAAATTGAAGCACAGATACAGGCATTAAACGATCAAGGAATTAAAGAGTTTCTTTTATGGAATGCCGGGAATAATTATACCAAGGATGTTGATTATACACCTAACAAATAAAAGTAAAGGGAGTATAGAAGATATGCATTGGTATGACAAATTAAGTAAATATTTTCCGATTGAAGAAATGAAATCTCAAGAACATATGGAAGCACTTTTAAAGGACTTTCCGGAACTCTATCATAAGGATGAGGGTAAGTATCATGTCTTAATGTACGTGGAGGCAGAAGATTTTATTTTTATTGATTATTTATTTGTTTCTAGTGAATCTAGAGGTCAAGGAATCGGACATAAATTAATAGAAAAGCTGAAAGAAAAGAATAAGCCTATTATTTTAGAAGTAGAACCTGTTAATTACAAGGATAGTGATACTAAAAAAAGGCTTAAATTCTATCAAAGAGAAGAATTTAAACATGCGAAATCCATTGGGTATAGACGTTTATCATTAGCAACAAAAGAAATAAATCCAATGGAAATTTTGTTTTGGGCACCTAATAATGAAGGAGAAGATGTTGTTTATCAAGCATTAGTGAAAACCTATAATAAAATTCACACATATAAAGATGTTGATTTTTATGGGGAATCTTATGACCCAGTTGAAGAGGTTGTACAATTACAAAATGGAGATAAACAAAAAAATATATTTGATGAATTAGAATAATGACTCATTTTCATTAAAAAATTTTAATTGAGAATGAATAAAGGTTTTATGAATAAAAACTTGGGGTATTGAATAATATTAAAGAATTTATCGAAATATGGGAGAAGAATATTTTAACAGAGTTAATAAAAAAATGAAACCTTTTTTAATTTGAAACGTCTATATAAGTAAGAAATAAAATAATAATGAGAAAATAACAAATTATTTGTTTTTCTTTCATCATAGGAGGGATGTTACAGTATTTTTGTCTTATTAGAGTAAGCGGTTAAAACTAGTAAAAATGAATTAGAATAATTTTCAAAATGCTATACCAAATATAATATAATTAGTGTATAATAATTAATATAAATTACTTGATTAAATTAATTACAATATAAGAATATATAATAATGCTCAAGTATTTATAAATTATATGAAATGTAGTCAAAGACATGTCTAAATAAAGGGAGCGTGAATTTGTAAAATGGTAACATTATACACTTCACCAAGTTGTACATCCTGTAGAAAAGCAAAAGCATGGTTAGAGGAACATGATATTGCATATAAAGAAAGAAATATTTTTTCTGAGCC
Source organism: Niallia sp. (assembly GCA_035556015.1). Taxonomy (GTDB): domain Bacteria; phylum Bacillota; class Bacilli; order Bacillales; family Cytobacillaceae; genus Niallia. The sequence continues at coordinate 1,776 of DATMFU010000077.1, forward strand.
ACTTTCCATCGAAGAAATTAAAGAAATTCTTCGTATGACAGAGGATGGAACGGATGAAATTATTTCAACTAGAAGTAAAACTTTCCAAAAACTAAATGTAAATTTAGAAGCATTGCCATTACAAGATTTATTTGGCATTATTCAAAATAATCCAGGATTACTAAGACGTCCGATTATCATTGATGAAAAGAGACTTCAAGTTGGTTATAATGAAGATGAAATTCGTCGATTCTTACCAAGAAAAGTTCGTACTTTCCAATTAAGAGAAGCTCAACGTTTAGTAAACTAATACTTATAATATAAAGATCTGACTATACAAAACCAATTGGTTTGGATAAATAGTCAGATCTTTTCTTTTCCAAAACATTAGGTGGTTATTAAAGGAATTTCCCTTTTTTTATATTTTGTTTGAAATATTTTCTATGAGGTAATACTACTAAATATAGCAAAAGTAGAATATGAATGAAAATAGGAAAGTCGGATAAAACATATTAATACGTAAGTGAGTATAAGAAACCATGTAAGTGGAACGCTATTTGACATCTATTTAGTTGCATCACAAGGACTTTTTTTTCTTATTTTCCCTGATATCATCCTTATAATTAGGCGAATAATGGTTTTTTTTAATCTCAGGATATTTTAATTCCATTTATGTCACTTTTGTCATAAAATATAAAGTACAAGATACATTATCATTGTTAGAAGTAAAAAGGATTAATGTATTACAATTAATACAAGTGATAAACAAATCTGTATGGGGGTCTTTTGTCCCTTCCATCATAGCTTGAAGGGAGTGTAAAAGTATGGAAATTGAAAGAATTAATGATCATACAGTAAAGTTTTATATTTCATATATTGATATAGAAGAACGTGGTTTCAAGCGTGAGGAGATTTGGTATAACCGGGAACGAAGCGAAGAATTATTCTGGGAAATGATGGATGAAGTCCATCAGGAAGAAGATTTCATGCTGGATGGGCCATTATGGATACAAGTGCAAGCGTTAGAAAAGGGACTAGAAATATTAGTAACGAGAGCACAGTTATCTAAAGATGGTCAAAAGTTTGAGATATCCATACCAGAAGATAAGCTTAAAGATCTTCCACTTGATGAAAGACTTGAAGATCTAATGGATCAACATTTTACTATTAAAGATAGTGAAGAAGACTTTGACGAAAGCCTCGAATTCATTCTAGTTTTTAAAGACTTCGAAGATATTATTTCCCTTTCTAAATTACATGGATTAGAAGATGTGGATACCAAATTATATAGCTATAACAATCAATACTATTTATTTGTGCAATTCCTAGATGAAGAAATACCGGAAGAAGAAGTGGAGAATGCCTTGAGCATACTTCTTGAGTATGGTCAGGAAGCACAAGTTACTATACACATGCTAGAAGAGTATGGAAAGACTATTATTGCAAATGAAGTATTTATGGAATTAAGAAAGTATTTCCATTAAACTTTAATAAAATGAATATTCAAGCATATACCTAGAACTCTACAATGACTATTGTAGAGTTTTTTTAGCAAGTAAATGGAGAATAGCTTAGTAAAAAATGCTTAGTAAATATTTATAAGGGTAAATATAAGATATAGTATTAGGAATAAAATAGGTAGTAGAAATGGGAGATTGGAGCAAAATCCGTATGAATCATACTGCGAGGTTGGGTATATTTTTGGCTATAGCGGCCCTTTTTGTTTATGTTTTTAATTTGTTTATCTCCATTAAAGGAGGAGTATTTGGCCAAATAAGCCTCATCATAAGCTTATCTGTTATTTTTATTGGTTTTGTTATATTTTTTGAAAATAGACACCCTACTCAAACATTAACCTGGTTAGTGGTATTAGGTTCATTTCCGATTGTTGGATTCATTTTTTACTTATTGTTTGGGAGAAATTATCGCAAAGAAAGAATTTATAGAAAAAAATATTTTTTAGATAAAGAGGCATTTATAAAAATTGAGCGAGAAATTAAAATTGGTACTATTCGTAAATTTAACGCTTTAGAAGCACATCAACGTAATTTATTTCGTCTAGCTGAAAGACTAGGAAATAGTCCTATTTCTTTTGGTACTACCACTAAAATCCTTACAGATGGAGAGGAAACGTTTTCCTCTATCATGGAAGAATTACAAAAAGCAAAACATCATATACATTTGGAATATTATATATTAAGAAATGACCAAATTGGCCAAGACATAAAAAAAGTTCTCATTTCTAAAGCTCGAAATGGCGTTAAAGTGCGAGTTCTCTATGATGCAGTAGGCTCGTGGAAACTTTCTAAAAAATATATTTTAGAATTGAGAGAAGCTGGTGTTGAAGTAGTTGCTTTTGGACCGGTAAAACTGCCGTTTCTAAACAGTAAGTTTAATTTTAGGAACCATCGAAAAATAATAGTCATAGATGGATCAGTAGGCTATGTTGGTGGTCTAAATATAGGGGATGAATATTTAGGGAGAAATGAATCTATTGGTTTCTGGAGAGATACCCACTTATACGTTAGAGGAGAAGCGGTTAGATCCTTACAATTAATTTTTCTACAGGACTGGTATTACATGACGAATGATAGTTTTTTAACAGAGGAGTATTTAACCCCTACAACAGAAGAAGATTCTCATGGTGGCGTACAATTAATTGCAGGTGGGCCAGATAATGAGTGGAGTGTCATCAAAAATATTTTTTTTAGTATGATTACTTCTGCAACGGAAAGTATTTGGATTGCGACTCCGTATTTTATTCCGGATGAAGACATTTTTTCAGCTTTAAAAATAGCAGCTCTAAGTGGAATTGATGTGAGGATTCTGATGCCCAATAAGCCAGATAAACGAATTGTCTTTCATGCTTCAAGGTCTTATTTTCCTGATCTTTTGGAAGCTGGTGCGAAAATTTACGAATATAATAAAGGGTTTATGCATAGTAAAATTATCATTGTAGATGGACAAATAGCTTCTATAGGAACTTGTAATATGGATATGAGAAGCTTTCATCTTAATTTTGAAGTAAGTGCATTTTTGTATAAAACAAGAAGTACCCAAAAGCTCGTTGAGGACTTTCAGAAGGATATAGACTGTGCGACAGAATTAGAATTAACTGCGTTCCAAAAAAGACATCTAGGCTATAAAATTCTAGAATCCACCTCGAGATTATTGTCTCCATTATTATGATAAATGAGGATTTGGAAAAGGAGTGGTCATTACCACTTCTTTTTGTTTTGTTGAGATTATTTATTATAGAGAAGGAAATAAAGAAGAAAAAAGGAATATATATAGGGAATTATGTAAAGGAGGTAGTTTCATTGTATACAGCAATAAGAGAAGATGGTAGTATCCTTAATTTATTCACGATTAAAGATAAGCAATTGTTACATTCCATTCGACATTCTTCCTTTATTTGTCCGGAATGTAATGGAAAGTTAATTTTAAAAATGGGTCAAAAGAAGATAACTCATTTTGCTCATGAAAAAAAGGCATATTGTTCCCGTAATGGCGAAGCCGAATCATACTACCATTTAAAAGGAAAGCTTGATTTATATAGGAAATTAGAAGAGCTAGGAATAAATCCTGTTTTGGAACCTTATTTTTCAGAAATAAAACAACGTGCAGATATAGGATTTTATTTTCAAAACAAACAATATGTAATCGAATTTCAATGTGCAATTATTTCTCCAACGCTCATAAAGAAAAGAACAGAAGGCTATAAGAAATTAAATATTTCTCCCATTTGGATATTAGGTTTTCATAATTTGAAAAAATGGTCTCCTCTAAAGCTGAAGTTATCTACATTTCAATATTCCTTTCTTCAAAGGTATCATCATTATAATGTTCTTCCCACTTACTGCCCTAATAAGGAATTATTTTATTTTCACTTTAATCCTATTCCGATCTCCATATCTCAATCCTTTATATACAGTTTTCTTCTCCCTCTCAAAAATATAAAAAACTTTCCCATTACAAATACCATTTTCCGTATGAATCAGTGGAAGCTTGAATACTGGAAGGAAAATATCTCTCACCAAAAAACACATCATGTACATTATCCAACTAAAGATAATGATCGCTTCTTAAAGGAATTATACCGGAAAGAAATGCACCCTCATTTTCTCCCACCTTTCATTGGAATCCCTGTTAAAAGTGGTTATCTATTTGAAACTCCTCCACTATTTTGGCAATCCTACCTAATGATTGATACCTTTTATTCGGAAAAACAACAAATAAAAATCTATGCTCTTCAAAGAATCTTTGAACAATTTTCTTCTAGGATTTCAAGAGGTGACATAAAGGTTAGAACATTGCCATTAATATCATCCGTAGATTGGAAGAAGGGGGTAGAGGAGTACTTAACGTTTCTAGTACAACTTGGTGTACTGGAAGAAGTAAAGACAAAATTCTTTCGATTAAAGAGTATGCCTATTCCAGTCAATAATTATTGTTTTCAAGAAAAAATGGAGAATGATTTTTATGAAACCTTAAGAAAATATCAATGGAATCTAATAAAAGATAAATGAAAAAGGTGAAAACAACATATGATAACACTTAGAGAGTTATCTGGAATTGTGCTAAAGTTCTAAACATTAGTTTAATAGCGGAAAATTTGTTAGAATAAGAAGGATAAAATAAACTATTCGCTAATCAAAGTAAATAGGAGGATGAAATGAATGGCAAATGAAACAGGCGTAAAAAAATTACCATTACGTAATGAAGTTCCAGTGGAAGACACATGGAAATTAGAAGATATTTTTGCGACAGATGAAGACTGGAATAAAGAGTTCGAGGAAGTAAAACAATTTGCTCAAAAAGCAAATGAATATCAAGGAAAACTAGGAAGTAATGCAGAGACTTTATATCAGGCATTAACATATCAAGATGAACTTCTTTTAAGACTTGGAAAACTATATACATATGCTCACATGCGCTACGATCAAGATACAACAAATAGTCATTACCAAGGAGTAGATGGGAGAATCAAAGGCTTATATGCACAAGTATCGAGTGCACTTGCATACATGGTTCCAGAAATTCTATCAGTAGATGAGAAGATAATTAATGGATTCTTAGAAGAAAAGGAAGAATTGCAATTATATAAAAAGGCATTAGAAGAAATTAATTTACAAAGACCACATGTTTTAAATGCAGAGCAAGAGGCATTATTAGCACAGGCTTCTGAGGTTTTTGATTCTTCTAGTAATACATTTGGAATGCTAAATAATGCAGATCTTGAATTCCCAAGTATTAAGGATGAAAATGGGGAAGAAGTAGAAGTAACACATGGAAGATATACACGCTTCTTAGAAAGTGCAGATAAAAGAGTACGTCATGATGCATTTAAAGCAGTCTATGATACGTATGGTAAATTTATCAACACATTTGCTTCTACATTAAGCGGAGAAGTAAAGAGTCATGTATTTAATGCACAAATTAGAAATTATCAGTCACCTAGACATGCTGCACTCTCTGCAAATAATATTCCTGAAGAAGTATATGAAAATCTAGTGGAAACAATTAATGAGAATTTACCACTATTGCATCGATATGTGAAGTTACGCAAAGAAGTACTTGGTGTTGAAAAACTTCATATGTATGACTTATATACTCCATTAGTTAGCGATGTGAAAATGGAAGTTCCATATGAAGAGGCTAAAGACTTAGTAATTAAGGGATTATCACCTCTTGGTGAAGATTATACATCTATCTTAAAAGAGGGCTTTGAAAATCGTTGGGTGGATGTTCACGAAAATAAAGGAAAAAGAAGTGGAGCATATTCTTCTGGAGCATATGGAACAAATCCGTACATCTTGATGAACTGGCAAGATAATGTAAATAATCTTTTCACACTTGCACATGAATTTGGACATTCCGTACACAGTTATTATACAAGAAAGTCACAGCCATACGCATATGGAAATTATTCTATATTCGTGGCAGAGGTTGCTTCCACTTGTAATGAATCATTATTGAATGACTATTTATTAAAAACAATAGAAGATAAACAAAAACGTTTATATTTATTAAATCATTTCTTGGAAGGATTCCGAGGAACAGTATTCCGTCAGACAATGTTTGCAGAGTTCGAACACTTAATTCATGAAAAAGCTAGAAATAATGAACCGTTAACTGCTGACTTGCTTACAAAAGAATATTATGCTTTAAACCAAAAATACTTTGGAGAAGAAGATATTATCATTGATGATGAAATTGGATTAGAATGGTCTAGAATTCCACATTTCTACTACAATTACTATGTATATCAATATGCAACTGGTTATAGTGCAGCAACAGCTCTAAGTAAACAAATACTAGAAGAAGGCACTCCAGCTGTAGAAAGATATATTAATAATTTCCTAAAAGCAGGAAGCTCTGATTATCCAATTGAAGTATTAAAGAAAGCCGGAGTAGATATGACAAGTAAAAAACCAATTCAAGCAGCTTGTAAAGTATTTGAAGAAAAGTTAAATGAAATGGAAAGCTTGTTAAAAGAAATAAAATAAGGATAAATATCAAATGGGTTGACCTCACAAGCCTATCTAGATTAGTGTAGTTTCTACTAAATTAGATAATGATAATGGCTTTGTAGGGTCTGCCCTTAAAATTTGACATTTTTGTGAAAAATCGCACAAGATATTGAAAATACTTTTATATGTATGTTATTATTTTGTTGTGAAGTTAATCACAAACAAACTTATACCCCTTTGTTTGACCGTGAAAAATTTCTCCCATCCCTTTGTTCGTAAAGTGAAAAATAAAAAAAGGCCTTGCCTTGAGACAGCAAGCCCTTTTTTTATTTTTTGTTTATTTTCTTAGGTTTTCTAAAAAAAATAGACATGGCATTCTTTCAATTATATGCCATATCCTTATCCTTAACCTATATATTTCCAAAACATACCGTATTTAGCCGGAATTTGTTCCACTAATTGTCTTAATTGAAGTTTCTTCATTTCTTTTTCCACTTCATGAATGGATTTATTATAAACGACTGATAATTCTTTTGATGCAACGAATTTAAAATATGCTAGAAATGTTTCTATTGGCGGTGGATCAGCCTTTTCTGGATGAACTTGTAGCATTTCTTCAATAATTTGTACGTAAACCTCATATGGATAGTATCCTGTAACCTTTATTCCTTCTTCTTCAATATTCTCATTGAAAAAAACAAGTGTAGGTACTTCTGTTACTTCCATTTCTCTCGTTATTTTCAAATCACACTGAAAGGCTTTTGCAGCACTATCAGAATGGATATCCGCAATAAACTCAATAACATCAAGACCTGCGCTATTAGCACAACATTTTAACACATCGAATGTTGCAATATTTTGTTTTTCTAGAAAGAGAAGCTCTTGTAATTTTCTTAAGAACTTCATTCCATGCTTTCGACCTTGTAATTCTGCTGCTTTAAGTGCAATAGAAGGAAGGTGTGGAGAAACAATTGGATTTTCAAACCATAATGAACCGTCACAAGACATTCCTGTTTTAAATGCTGTCTTTTCCCAAAAATCTGCTAGATCAGCATGCTGACTTTTTTTCGTACAGTTTAGGGAAGCTAAACTACCGCTAAGTACATGTTTGAGAGAGAAGTATTGACCATACTCAATTTGTAATTTTTTTAGAATTGGTTCAAGCGCCCAACATTCTGGACAAAGAGGGTCAATAAACATATAAATTTCAAGCGGTTTGCTTTGTTGGCAAATATCATCGGTTGCTTTCGGGTTAGATACAGAAAAGTCTTTTTCCATCACGTAATATCACCTTTTTTTGTTTCAATTTCCTCCGAATTAATCATGTGTTTTGCTGTCATTGCAAGTCTTGAAAACATTCCATCACGTAAATTGCTATCTAATTCAACACGGTCCATAGCTTGCTTCATACAGGATAACCAAGCATTAGCATGTCTTTCTGTTATGGTAAAAGGTAAGTGCCTTGCTCTTAACATAGGATGTCCATGTTCCTGTGTATAAAGAGGTGGACCACCAAAAAATTGAGTAAGAAATTGTTTCTGCTTACGAGCTGTTTCTGTTAAATCATCAGGAAAAATAGGAGCTAGGTCAGGATGTTGACCTACAAGATCGTAGAATATATCTACAAGTTCATTTAATGTGTCTTTCCCAATAAAATCAAATGGCGTCGACATTTTCTCGACCATAATTTAAACTCCTTTATATGACAGATAGAATAATATCAATATTCTTACATATCAATTTGTGTATAAATACTAATTAACCTTATTGTAACAATTGACATCCTATTGTACAAATAAATAGCTTTACCACATAATTCTATGCTAAATAGCTTTGAGTGACTTTATTAACATAGTTTTGCGTTTCTTTGAATGGTGGAATACCCCCATACTTATCAACATTACCTGGACCTGCATTATACGCAGCTAAAGCGAGTTCAATATTACCATTATATTTAGTGAGCATTTGTTTTAAATATTTAGCTCCACCCATAATATTATCTATAGGATTAAATACGTTTTGAACTCCTAAGGATTTAGCCGTACTTGGCATTAATTGCATCAATCCGGAAGCCCCTGCATAGCTCGTTGCATTTGCGTTGAAATTAGATTCCACTTTAATAACAGAACTTATTAGTTTTTCAGGAATCTGATATTTTTCAGCAGCTGCTTGAATTATTTCATCATAATTAGAAGATGAGGAAGATGAAGTAGATGTTGAATTTGATAATTTAGTCATGCTTAACGGTAATAGAGAAACATTATTGTTAAGATTCATTGTATTAGCTAAAGTACCAAGTGTATTGCTATTTATCGTCTCAGTTAGCTCATTATCATCGGTATTGGACAAGAAGCTTCCTAATAGTTCATCAAAAAGATTAGATGAATTGCTTGTATTACTTACAGTACTTCCTAAACTAAGATTTTGCAAAGCTTGGAGTTCAAGCATTACTTTTAATTGATCGACTTTCATCGCTTTCCCCCATTAACATTTATCAAGAATACAAATCGAAGCAATAAAGTTAAGCCGTAGTACTCACTTTATTGCTTAGTTAACATATATCATTCTAATTCTTTATATTTTTCGTTATAGAATCTACGCACTTTGTTATTTGTTTTTCTAATAGGAATATTTAAAGAGTGTAGTAATTCATTGAAAAATTGTTGACCTAAAACTCGATCATTTACTTCATATTCTAACTCAAAATCCTCTTTTTTTAAATAGAAACTGTGATCCAAAACTAGTAAACCATTTCCAATATCCTTTTCCGCTCTTATTGTCTTTAGGCTACCAAAATAAATAATGGCTGATGAATCAATATTCATCTCCTTTAAAAGAGAAGCGATTTTCTCATCATGTATAACTCCAGTTTCAAAGATTGTTCTACTTTCTTCCTCCGATAATGATTTATTCGTTTCAAGTAAACCTTCAGGATGGGGTTGTTTTAATGTTAATTCATATTCTTGGCCTTTTTTTCGAATACGTAATGCTGCCTTTTTGTTCTTTAGTGCAAAATCACGGGTATCAAAATAGTGATTTTCTTGTTCAAAAAAATCACTATCGTTAAAATGAAAATGGGAAATTAGGAGCTCATATTCTTCTTTCGTTAACATGTTTT
>DATMFU010000078.1:0-17309 GCA_035556015.1 Niallia sp.
GATGTTAATCAAATTGGAGAACGTTTTTATAATGTTAGCAGTTTAGTAGAAAAACCAAAATTAGAGGATGCACCTTCAAATATAGCAATTATGGGTCGATATGTTCTTAATCCAAGAATCTTTGATATTTTAGGAAATCAAAAGCCAGGTACTGGTGGGGAAATACAATTAACTGATGCAATAGCTGAGCTAAATAAATTTGAGGCAATCTATGCTTATGATTTTGAAGGAACTAGATATGACGTTGGTGAAAAGATGGGCTTTATTCAAACGACAATTGAGCTTGCACTTCAACGTGAAGAATTAAAGTATGACTTGTTAAAATATCTAACAAATATAATTGAAAAAGAAACAGAAAAAAATGCTGTGAAATAAGGTGATAATAAATGAAGAAAAAAATACTATTTTGTGCAACTGTTGATTATCACTTTAAAGCATTCCATCTTCCATATATGAAATGGTTTAAAGAACAAGGCTGGATTGTGGATGTGGTTGCAAGTGGTGATATGGATCTTCCTTATGTGGATAAAAAGTATTGCTTACCAATTCAGAGATCCCCTTTTCATTTAAAGAATATAAAAGCATTATTAGAGCTTGGAAACATCATTGATCAAAATAGTTATGATATTGTTCATTGTCATACCCCCATGGGAGGAGTTTTGGGTAGGCTTGCGTCTCAGAAAGCAAGGAGGAAAAATACAAAAGTTATTTATACAGCCCACGGATTTCATTTTTGTAAGGGTACTCCTAAGAAAAATTGGCTGATCTATTATCCAATTGAAAGATTCTTATCTTCTTTTACGGATTGTTTAATTACAATTAATGATGAAGATTATAAAATTGCAAAAACACGCTTTAAAGCAAAAAGAATAACTCATGTTCATGGTGTTGGAGTAAATACAGATCAATTTGAATCATTATCCGAAACGAATAAATCTCTACTTAAAAAGTCATTTGGTTACAATCCAAATGACTTTTTATTATTTTATGCTGCTGAATTTAATAAAAATAAAAATCAACAATTGTTACTACAATCCTTAGATTTATTAAAAGAAAAAGTACCCAATACCAAACTCTTACTTGCTGGTAATGGTCCACTACTTGAAAACTGTCGTGAAATGGCCTCAGATTTAGGGATCACTCATATGGTTGATTTTTTAGGATTCCTTAATGATGTTAAGGAAATTTTACCGATTTGTGATGTTGCAGTTGGATCCAGTTTAAGAGAAGGATTACCGGTAAACATCATGGAAGCAATGGCATGTGGTTTACCAATTGTTGCTAGTAAAAATAGAGGTCATTCGGAACTTGTTGTTGATGGGGATAATGGATTTGTAGTAGATCCGGGTAATACCAAACTTTTTTCTGCAAAGATACTTGAACTCTACCAATCAAAAGAACTACGTACAGCAATGGGAAAAAAAAGTATGGAAAGAGTAAAGCTTTATTCACTATATGAGGTGAAAAAAGAAATGATAGAAATTTATTCCAAATACATGATGGAAGATGAAAGATCTACAACATCTCAACGTACTTATATATAGTGTTTACTTAACTAAAGGAGTGTAAATGAATGGCAATACTAGTAACAGGTGGTGCAGGATATATTGGTAGTCATACGTGTGTTGAACTTTTAAATAAAGGCTATGAAATAATAGTTGCAGACAATTTTTTAAATAGTAAACCAGAGGCAATAAATAGAGTCTCAAAAATTACGGGCAAATCTTTTAAAACCTACAAAGTAGATTTACTTGACAAGAATGAACTTGAACTCGTTTTTCATGAAAACGATATTGAGGCAGTCATTCATTTTGCTGGATTAAAGGCTGTTGGCGAATCAGTAGAAAAACCGCTTTGGTATTATCACAATAATATTACCGGAACACTTGTACTCTGTGAATTAATGAAAAAGTACTCTGTAAAACAATTAGTTTTTAGTTCGTCTGCCACTGTTTATGGTCTAACGGAAACTTTACCAATAATTGAACATTCTCCTCTAGGAGCCACAAATCCATACGGTAAAACGAAACAAATGATCGAAGAGATTTTAAGAGATCTGTACACTTCTGATACCTCATTTGGCATTACTTTGTTACGTTATTTTAATCCAGTTGGAGCGCATCAAAGTGGAGAAATTGGTGAAGATCCGAATGGGATTCCTAATAATCTAATGCCATATATTTCACAAGTAGCTGTTGGTAAATTAGATAAGTTAAATATATATGGAAATGATTACTCAACAGTTGATGGAACAGGTGTTAGAGATTATATTCATGTCGTAGACTTGGCCTTAGGACATCTAAAAGCTTTGGAAAAATGTAAGTCTTCAAATGGAATCTACACTTATAATCTCGGTACAGGAAAGGGATATAGTGTATTAGAAGTGATAAAAGCATTTGAAAGAGCAAGTGGTAAACATATTCCTTATTCTATTGTTGGGAGACGTAGTGGGGATGTTGCAGTTTGTTATGCTAATACATCTAAGGCAAAAATTGAACTTGATTGGAAAGCTGAAAAAGGAATAGATGAAATGTGTCACGATACGTGGAGATGGCAGCTTAAAAACCCAAATGGATATGCTGATCAAGTCGAAAATAACCTAGACAATACTGTATTAGAATTTAATAAAGCAATAGCTCAGATAAATGTAATGAAGTGAGGCCATTATGAATATATCAAAGAATGTTACAATTAAGGAATTAGAACAAATAATGATAACACTAAAGGAAAAGGATTCTCAAAATCTTAGTTTGGCTGACATTGTAAAGCAAATTGAAAAGGAAATTATTAATATATATGTATCTAAAAAGGTTAGTTATTTAAAATAAGTTAAATTTTGAAGATTCTTTATCCTATCGAGGAATAAGGTGACAATAAAATGGGCAGTAAACAAAGTCTTGATTTTACTCATGTCCCTAGAGAACTAAAATTAATAATAGAAATCCTAATGAAAGAGAAAGAGTACTTTAGTGACAATAACAAAGATTTATTTATTAATATAAATTGGAATTTATTTCTTGAACTTGCTTTTCACCATCGAATATATCCTAGTTTATATGTTAAATTAAAGGATTATTTCACTAATCTTGTTCCAAAACATGTTATGCAAACTTTAGCAATGGAATATAAAAACAACACAATTAAAATGCTCTGTTTAAGTGCAGAACTTGAAGAAATAAATACTCTTTTTACTAAGAATAATGTCCAATCTATCTTTCTTAAGGGTCCTGTTTTAGCAAAACAATTATATGGAGATATATCTAATCGAACTTCAAGCGATATTGATTTGTTAGTACGGATAGATGATCTAAATCAAGTTGATGGATTATTGAAGAAGAAAGGTTATCAAAAAGAGGATGAATTTTTAGCAGTTTTTGATGAGTGGAAATGGAGAAATCATCATATTTCATACTTTCATCCTCGTAAGCAAACATTAGTTGAAATTCATTGGAGATTAAGCCCAGGTCCTAAAAAAGAGAGCTCCTTTGAAGAGTTATGGAGGAGAAAAAGTACAGTTTATTTTGCTCAAAATCCTATCCATACTCTGGGAAAAGAGGATTTATTTTTATTTTTAGTAACACATGGGGCACGTCATGGATGGTCTAGACTGAGATGGTTAGTTGACATTCATAATTTAATTAAAGATGAGTTAAATTGGGGTGAACTCCAAAAGTTATTAAAAAGATATCAAAATATTAAAATTGCAGGGCAGGCAGTAATATTAGTAAATGAACTATTTGATACTGAGTTTAATGTTGGGCAGCCATGGTTAATTAATAACCGTTCTTTGAAACTAGCTCAAGATGCTGTCTTTTACTTAGAAAGAATGATTAACATAAATGCGATACCTGTTCCGGCTGATATTCGTAAATATCACAAGAGTCATCTGTATTCTTTAATGTCTTTTAAACACAGAATCATTTTCTTATTAAGTATAATGTACCCGTCTCACCTTGATGCAGTTACCTTACCATTACCAAAGTATCTACACTTTCTATATTTTCCATTAAGACCAATTTTATGGATATGTAGAAAATCAAAGAAGCCAAGTATTTCGTAAACATAAATAAACTGTTCGAAATAAAATAAGAAAAAGGATGAATTTGTATTGACTTGTTCTTTATATAGAACTAAACTTGAATTAAAGAAAATCAATTAATTTTTTTACCTGATCGTTCTTAATAAAGAATTCAGCTTTAAAAAAACTTTTTATTTGATAGGTGAAAAATTATGAAATCATATTTGATCGTTAAAAGAGCCTTGGATTTAATTTTTGCCATAATTCTTTTTATTCTTGGCTTTATTATTATGATTCTTGCAGCAATTGCTATAAAGCTTGAAACGAAAGGACCTATCTTGTTCAAACAACCACGTCCTGGTAAGAATGGGAAAATTTTTATAGTTTATAAGTTTAGAACGATGTGTGTTGAAACAGAGAGGAAAGGAAGACAACTTTCTGATATAGAAAGAATGACTAAAGTTGGGACATTTTTACGAAAAACTAGCGTTGATGAGTTACCACAGATTTTTAATATCTTATGTGGGGAAATGAGTTTTATAGGTCCTAGACCATTATTAGTTCAATACCTCCCCTACTATTCAAAGATTCAGATGAGAAGACATGAGGTTACACCTGGAATTTCAGGTTGGGCACAAGTAAATGGGAGAAACGCAATTAGTTGGGATGAAAAATTCAAATTGGATGTCTGGTATGTGGATCATATTTCGTTCTCATTAGATTTTAAGATATTAATAATGACGATCCATAATGTAATTCGAAGGAAAGGAATTAATAATTCTCAAGCCGATACAATGCCATTCTTTCATGCTAATAAAGAGAAAGTAAATTAGACTCAAGAAAGGGGAGATTGTAAATGGGAGGATTACTTATTCTAGGTGCAGGGGGACATGGAAAAGTAGTTGCTGAGATTGCGATGTTGTCTCTAAAGTGGGACAGTATTGCTTTCTTAGATGATCAAGAGAATCTTCTAGAGGTATTAGGAATTCCTATTAAAGGAAGATTAGCAGATTATACTTTATTTACCCAAGAATATAAATTTGCCTTTGTAGCAATTGGAAATAATAAATTAAGACTTCAGTTGATTAATAAGCTATCAAAAGCTGGATACATCGTTCCTACATTAATTCACCCTAACAGCACGATAAGTAATCATGTTTCAATTGGAGAAGGGACAGTCATTATGGCGGGTTCTGTTATTAATGCAGAGACCACGATTGGTAAGGGATGTATTATCAACACTTCTTGTAGTATTGATCATGACTGTGTAATTGAAGATGGAGTACATATCTCGCCAGGATCGAATCTTGCAGGTACCGTAAGAATTGGTCAACTCTCTTGGGTGTGTTTAGGAGCATGTGTTTCAAATAATGTAACAGTAGGTCAGAATGTTATCATTGCTGCTGGATCAGCAGTAATAAAGGATGTATCAGAAAACCTTATGGTAGGGGGCATCCCAAGTTCCATTTTAAAGAAAATTAAAGGAGAATAATTATGTCAAAACGTATTTATCTTTCATCCCCTCACATGGGTGGATCTGAAATGAAATATATCCAAGAAGCATTTAATAGTAATTGGATTGCTCCTCTAGGTCCTAACGTAAATGCATTTGAGCAGGAAATATGTGACTATACAAACTCTCAATTTGCTCTAGCTATTTCATCAGGTACTGCCGGAATACATTTAGCATTAAAATACTTAGGGGTTGGGGCAGGAGATTATGTTTTTTGTTCTAGTTTAACTTTTTCTGCAAGCTGTAATCCTATTCTTTATGAGCATGCCATTCCAATTTTTATAGACTCTGAACCAAATTCTTGGAATATGTCTTCTGTTGCTTTAGAAAAAGCATTTAAATGGGCCGAGAAACAGAACAAATTACCTAAGGCAGTAATAGTTGTAGACTTATATGGTCAAACTGCTGATTGGGATTCACTATTACCTATTTGTAAACGGTATGGTGTCCCAGTTATTGAGGACGCAGCGGAAGCTCTAGGAGCTACTTATAAAGGGAAATATTGCGGAACATTTGGTGATATCGGTGTATTCTCGTTTAATGGTAATAAGATAATCACGACCTCAGGTGGAGGAATGGTTGTTTCCGAAAATAAACAAGCAATCGATAAAATGCTTTTTTGGTCAACTCAAGCACGAGAGCAAGTACTTCATTATGAGCATAAGGAGTTAGGTTATAATTACCGAATGTCAAATGTTTGTGCTGGTATAGGAAGAGGACAGTTAGAATTTTTAAAAGAACGAATAGCAAAGAAGGGTGCAATCTTTAATAAATACAAAGAGGATCTAAACGGTTTACCAATAAAAATGATGCCTATTATAAATGAAGGTAAGTCAAATTTTTGGCTATCGGTACTCACAATTAACGAGGATTGTTCTGCCACCCCATCGGATATTATTGGTGATCTTAATGGAAAAAATATAGAAGCAAGACCAGTATGGAAGCCAATGCATTTACAACCTTTTTATAAAGAGTACAAATTCTTTAGTCATATAGAAAATGGGAGTGTGTCAGGAGATTTATTTAATAGAGGGGTATGTTTACCTTCAGATACAAAGATGATAGATGATGAAATCGAAATAGTTATAGACTCCTTAAAGACCTCTTTCACAATTAATAGCCGAAATATTCTTACTATATAGGTGTTGAAAAGGAGTTAGGAAAGTGGAAAAACCAAAAATAAGTGTTATTGTACCGGTTTATAATGTTGAAAAGTATTTAGAGAGATGTTTCAAAAGTTTAATCACACAAACTCTTAAGGATATCGAAATTATTGTAGTTAATGATGGATCTACAGACAAAAGCTTAAATATTATAAATAGTTTTAAAGATAGAGATAGTCGTTTAATAGTTATTGATAAAGAAAATACAGGCGTATCACATTGCAGAAACATTGCTATGGATTTTGCGAAGGGGGAATATCTTGCTTTTGTAGATAGTGATGATTGGATAGACAACAACATGTTAGAAGATATGTACGAACAAGCAAAAGAAGCTGAATTAGATTTAGTTATGTGTACATATATGAGAGAATTTGTTACCCACTCAAAGGAAAAAACATTTAACTCTCCTGAGGTTGTTATCTATAAAAAAGAAGATATCTTAAACTTACATAGAAAACTAATTGGTCCTATAAATGAAGAACTTGGTAATCCAGAGAATCTCGACTCTTTAGGGACAGTATGGGGTAAGTTATATCGGTTGGAACCTATTAAGCATAATCGTGTTATATTCGCAGATCTTCAAGATATAGGCTCTAATGAAGATTCCTTATTCAACATACATGCATTTAAATTTATAAAAAAAGCTGCTTTTATTAATAAGCCTTTCTATCATTATTGGAAAGGAAATGAAAAATCAATAACTTCTAGGTATAATCCACATCTTAAAAGCCAATGGTTAAATTTGTTTGAAAAAATTCACTATTTTATAGAAGAAAATGATCTGGATATAACCTACAAAATTGCATTGAAAAATAGAATATGTATGAGTGTTTTGGGATTAGGTTTAAATGAATGCAGCAAAGAGAATATGTCTTCAATATTAGAGAAAATAAAGAAAATGGAAAATATTCTTAGTGAAAGGGTTATTAGTGAAGCTTATCAAAATTTTGATCTAAAGAAATTCCCAGTGCATTGGAGATTATTTTATTGTTTTAACAAGTATAAAATTTCGCTTCTTTCCTTCTTTATGTTATATGCTATTGAATTTTTGAGAACAAGAGTATAACAAGAGAATGATTTTTAAAAAACACTAATCTAATAAAAGGAGGTCGGATTATGCCTTTAATAGGGGTTATTATACCTGTTTATAATGTAGAAAAATATTTGAATCAATGTGTAGATAGTGTACTAAGTCAAAGTTTTAAAGATATTGAAGTGATTCTAGTTAACGATGGATCTACTGATAAAAGTGGTGAAATTTGTGAAATTTATAAAGAAAAAGATCTGAGAGTAAAAGTTATTCATAAAGAAAATGGTGGATTATCTGATGCAAGGAATGCTGGTATTAAAGCTTCAACTGCTCAATATTTATTATTTTTAGATAGTGATGATTATTGGGTAGAGGACAGTCTTGAGAAAATTGTTGAATGCACTACGGAAGATGTTGATGTAGTTTTTTTAACTGTAGCGAAATTTTTTGAAAAGAGAAATATAGTTGAAAAGACTTTTGAAAGTTTAAATAGAAATGAAATTAAGAATAAATCACAAAAAGAGGTATTTGAACACTTAGCACGTGCAGATAAATTTCCAGTTGCTGCGTGGGATAAATTAATAAAAAGGGAAATTATTATTAATAATAATATGTACTTTAAAAAAGGTCTATTGAGTGAGGATATTGACTGGACTACCAATTTGTTATTAACAGCACGAAAATTTGATGTTTGTGATGTGGATTTCTATATCTATCGTAAACAGAGAACAGGATCGATAACCGGTTCAATAAAATTAAAAAATGTCACTGATCTAATTTATATATTAAAAAAATGGGTTCACAAGTGTGAAAATGGTGAAGTGAAAAAGGACCTAGTTAAGCCCTTATTAGCATTATTTGCCTATGAATATACAATATTAATGGGCCATATATTTTCGGTTAATAAGGAAGAAAGGAAAATTATTATCAATGATGTTATTACATTAAAAACAATTTTGCAGTTTTCAAATAATAATAAAACAAAATTTGTAAGACAATTAACAAAAATCATAGGATTTTATAATACATCATTCTTATTGAATCAATATATTAGAAGAAAAAGTTAAGGGGCTTTTATTAAATGATACTTGTATATGGATTACTAATAGCTGAATTTCTTCTAATACTTATGATACCGCCAACTCTCACTTCAACTGTTGAAAATAATGAACTTATTGGATTAATAATAATCTTAGTTAATTGTATTGGTGTTTTTACAGTATTATTTTTTACATTTAAAAATGATAAAAATATCTTCATATTATTTATTAGCTCATTTTGTATAAGAATATTCTTATTGTTTTGGGATTTATATAGTAAAAGTATTTTTGTATTACCAGGAAGCGGTAGAGACTCTGAAATGTTTCATGGAGTAGGGCTCAGTTATCCAAACATTAGTTTTGATGAAAACCCATATGGATTTTTTGTGGGTTTAATATATTACTTTACATTAGATCAAAGGATTGTTGCTCAATATGTAAATTTGCTTTTCAGTATGTCAACAATAATAATTAGTCTCAAAATTATGGAAGACTTAAATATTAGTTATAAAATACGATTATTAATGCTTATTATTATATCATTTATCCCCAACTATTTGATTTCATCAATACTTCTTTTAAGAGAATCAATTATGATTTTTTTATTAGCAGCATCCTTATATTGTTTTATTAAATGGTGGAAAGAAAATAATTTGTTTAATTTTCTCATTTCAATAGTTTTAGTTTTATTTGCTTCTGTTTTTCATTCAGGTGTAATTTCTAATGCTGCAGTTTATATTCTGGTTTTTTTACTAATGAATAATAAAGAGAGAAAGATTAATTTTAATATCAAAACTTTAGTTGCGTTAACAATTTTCACCACTTCACTTATGATACTTATGAATTCAAATTCAAATATTTTTCTAAGCAAATTTGGCAATGTAGAAGATATAAATGACATTACAAGAAGAACCTCGCTTGCTGAAGAAGGAGGAAGTGCTTATCAAGTTGGGGGAGAAGTAAATTCTTTTTCCGACCTACTAATAAACTCTCCTATAAGGATATTTTATTTTATAGTTTCCCCACTTCCGTGGGATTGGAGGGGATTAAATGATATTATTGCCTTTTTATTTAGTGCATTATTTTATTTTATAACATATATATATTCCATTAAAGCTTTAAATTTAACAACTAGAGTTGAAAATAAAAGTTTGATTATTGTTGGTTTATTATTGGCATTTTTTGGTGCTTTTATCTTTGCTTGGGGAGTTTCTAATGCAGGTACTGCAATTAGACATCGAGATAAGTTTATAGTGAATTATTTAATTCTGTTAGCTATATCTTTGGATGCTATAAAAAAGAATGGAATAAAAATTTCTCACAGGAATAAGAACGTTAAGGGATAGAGGTGACTTATCATGAAAATAAGTGTAATTGTACCTGTATATAAAGTTGAAAAATACTTAGAACAATGTATTAAAAGTATTTTAAATCAATCGTATCAAAATTTAGAGATAATCCTCATCAATGATGGTTCACCAGATCAATGTGGAGAAATATGTGATGAATTTTCTAGGATGGACGAAAGGATTAAGGTAATACATAAAGAAAACGGAGGGTTATCTGATGCAAGAAATGCAGGATTAGATATTGCGTCTGGAGATTATATAGGGTTTGTTGATAGTGACGATTGGATTAATAAAAATATGTATGACATATTAATTAATACTGCTATAAAGGAAGGTTCTGATATTGTAGAGTGCAAATTTATGAATGTTTATGATAGAGAGGATACTTTTAATAAGGAAGATACCGGCATAATAAAAACTTTTAGCAATGTTGAATCGCTAAAAAATCATTTTAATAGTAAATATTTTTATAGATGTGTATGGAGTAAGATTTATAAAAAAGACCTTTTTAAAGATTTAAGATTTCCTCAAAATAGGCTTGCAGAAGATTTATTCTTAACACACGAGCTTTTTTTTAAGGCAAAAAAAGTTAGTCATATCAACTATACTGGTTATTATTATTTTATTAGACCAGACAGTATAATGGGTAAAAATGATCAAAAACTAACATTTGATACATTAGAAGGTATGATGGAACAACATAAATTTATATGTGAAAAAGTACCAGAATTAAAAAAATATGTTGATAAACTATATTTTAATTGCTTATTAAAATGTATTGCTTTTATAGAAAAAAATAAAAAAAATAGAATAGCAAAGCGTTATAAAAACATAGTTGTTTCAGAGTTGAATAGGGATGATATAGAAGTTGAAGGAATATCAAGCTTAGCATTTATGTTTTATAAAATATCACCTAGTTTTTTTGCTAATACAATAGAATTATTAAGAATGAGGAGTAGATAAAGAACGATAGTTAATTATAACTAAAAGTTAAGAAATTCTTATATTAATCCATCAATAGTATATTAAGCTATTGTATCAATTTACAAAATCATTCTGGTTAATGAAAGGTTTCGGAATAAATACGGGAAAATTGCACTATATATGCCAA
Organism: Niallia sp.; assembly: GCA_035556015.1. Classification (GTDB taxonomy): domain Bacteria; phylum Bacillota; class Bacilli; order Bacillales; family Cytobacillaceae; genus Niallia. Next base: position 11,225 of record DATMFU010000078.1, read on the forward strand.
GGTAGATGGGAGAATCAAAGTGATTCATAGAGAAAATAGAAGTTTATCAGCTGATGAACCGCAGGAAAAGAAATAGTAATCGGAGATTACATTGTGTTAGTTAATATTAGTGATGATTGGATTAATAGAGAATGTAGGAAAGGTTAATTAGCACACCAGTCGGGAAGGTTCAGATATTGTAGATTGTAATCTATAGTTGTTTATGAGAGGCAGTGAACAAAATCTTTAGAATTTATACTTATAAAGTAGTACTTTTACTCGTCTTATTTGTTTATTAATGTAATAGAGTATCTAAAATAGTAAGAAGAGTAATAATTAAATATAATTTACAGGTGATAAAACGATGGAAGTAAAAATAAGTGTTATTGTTCCAGTTTATAATATTGAGCAATTTCTACCAAATTGCATCGATTCACTAATAGATCAATCTTTTAAGGACATTGAAATAATATTGGTAAATGATGGTTCGAGTGATAACAGCCCAAATATCTGCAATGAATATGCAATTATGGACAAGAGGATAAAGGTAATACATAAAAAAAATGAAGGAGTTAGTGTAGCTAGAAATACTGGTCTTAGAGTCGCAAAAGGAGAGTTTATTGCATTTGTTGATGGGGATGATTGGGTAGAACATGATATATACAGTCTAATGTATAACAAAATAACTACATCAAAGGCCGATTTAATAATGTGTAGGTTTTTTAATTTTTCACCAAATGGGGACTTTGAAATCGCAAAAGAACCGTTAAAAAGTGGTGTATATAGTAATAATGAAATTTTTCAGGAACTTGTATTACCAATGTTGGGAAACAAGTTTGTTAACTTATCGGAAAATCTAATTATGGGTAGTATATGGAGGTGTTTATACAAAAGGGAAATAATTTATAAAAATAATATGCATTTCCCAGAAGTGAAAATTGCAGAAGACATGTTATTCCATTTGAATTATCAATTAGCCTGTAAAAAAGTTGTAATACTAGATAAGGCACTATATTACTATAGGTATAATCCATCTTCAGCTACAAAAAAATATATTACATCATTGTTGGATACATTAATCTATCAATTAGAACTTGTAGAAAAGACATTAATAAATTTTAATATGCTTAATGAATCAAGTAGAGAAAGAATGGAAACAACTAGATTATACTTTTGCATTTGGTGTATTACAAATGAATGCCACCCGAATAACCCTAAACAGTATAGTCAATCTATAAAATATTTGAAGAACATATCAAAACTATCTATTTTTAAACAGACTTTTAAATGGAAAAATATTTTTTATGCGCCATTAAAACAAAGACTTTTATTAATTTGTATTAAATTGCAATTATTTAGTCTGGTATTTATCTATCATAGAAAAAAGTTAAAAAAAAGTTAAAAAACCTTTACATTATATTTTAAGCTTATAAGGAGACTTTAAATGTCTAGTAAAAGTTCATTTCAAATTTTACATGTCTTAAATGATCTTGCAAATGGTGGGGTTGAGACATTTTGTTTAAATGTTAATAGAAATATAGACTTGAAAAAATATAGGTTCGATTATTTTTTAACTATAGGAGATAGTAATTATTATAAAACAGATGTTGAAAAATTAGGAGCAAAAGTATTTAATATAAAATCTCAAAAAACACCATTATTAGTACCTAAAAGTTTTAAGATATTCTATTTAGTGATGAAAGTTTTAAGAAGAGAAAAATTATATGATGCAATACATCTGCATCAATGTAAAGGTATTAATTCAATATTACTAGCTGCTTACTTATCCAAAGTACCTGTAAGGGTAGTTCATTCACATAGTAGTACAATGTTATCAAAGCCTAATATTTTTTTGAATTTTAAAATGAAAATTTACTCGTTTGTAAGAAAATTCTTTTTGAATCTATTTGCAACTCATAAATTAGGCTGTAGTAAAAATGCATGTGAAAGTATGTATGGTAGTAAATGTTTTAGTGATATCAGAACAAAAGTAATATATAACGGGATAAATCTAAAAAAATTTAATAAGGATAAATACGCTCTAAAAGATGTTTCAAAAACCTACATGGTTAATAAGGAGAAAATAAATTTTATTAATATCGGAAGATTTGATAAGGTGAAAAATCAATTATTCCTAATTAAGGTATTTCATGACTTAACAAAGATGAGAGAAGATGTTCATTTAACTATAATTGGTTATGGAGAATTAGAAAAAGATATAATAAATTTAATACATTCACTTAATTTAAAAGGAAAAGTAAATCTTTTACCCCAGGATAGTTGTATACCAGAGGTGTTAAGTACCATGAATTATTTCATACTTCCTTCACTACATGAAGGTTTAGGGATTGTTTTAATAGAAGCTCAAGCAATGGGATTACCATGTTTTGTTTCGGATGGGGTACCAATTGAATCTCAAATTGGATTATGTAATTACATCCCTTTAGAAAAGGCAAGTACAGGTTGGGCTAGTTATATTAATACATATTTAAATAATCAACCTTGTCAATTTATTGATGTGGAAAAATTAAAGAAATACGACATTAAAAGTGTTTCTAGATCACTAGAAGATATTTATAAAATGTCAGAATTGGATAAAAGAAAAACTTATAAAATATTCAAGAAAACAGTTGGGGAATAAGGAGAGTATGAATGAAAAAGATAATGGTATACGCATATACTAAATTTAATTTAGGTGACGATCTGTTTATAAAGATACTTTGTGAAAGATACCCGAATACAAATTTTATCTTATATGCCCCTAGTAAATATAAGTCCTGTTTTAAAGAAATAAAGAATCTAAGGTGTTTTCCATCTGATTCACTAATTACAAGGTCGATAAACTATTTTTTTAGAAAGTGTAACCTTAACAACTTTATTGAAAAGTTTCTCTCTAAAAGTTGCGATGGTGGAGTATACATCGGTGGCTCTCTATTCATACAAGGAGAAAGATGGAAGGAGTATTTCGAACAATATACTTCAACTAAGAATATAAAAAACAAACCATTCTTTCTTTTAGGAGCTAACTTTGGACCCTATCAAGAAAAGGAGTACTATAGTAAACATAAGGAACTTTTTAGTGAATATACAGATATTTGTTTTAGAGAGAAGTATTCTTATGAGAAGTTTAAAGATTTACCGAATGTAAGAATTGCAGACGATATTATTTTTCAATTAGGTAATAGTACAGAACTAATTGAAACAAATAATATTGTTATTTCGGTTATTAAACCGTCCTACAGAGAACATCTCTCAGATTATGATAAATTGTATTTTGATAAAATGAAGGATTTAACTATTTATTTTGTAGAAAAGGGTTTTAATGTAACGCTAACTTCATTTTGTGAACAAGAGGGGGATGAGGAAGCTATAGAAAAAATTATGCAACTAATTCCAAATAAATATAAATCTAATGTTAAAAAACATTACTATTTCATGAATATAGAGCAAACTGTCAATTTAATCTCAACATCAAAGTATGTTATTGCATCTAGGTTCCATGCGATGATACTAGGTTGGGTATATAATAAACCGGTTTTCCCTATTGTATATAGTGAAAAAATGACAAATGTTATGGAGGATGTTGGCTTTCAAGGCTATTTTATAGATTTTAAAAACCTTCAGCTTATAACACCTGAAAGGGTATTAAATGGTTTAAAAGGAAATTTATTAGATGTATCTAACCAAGTAAAGAATGCTGAGAAGCACTTTGAAATATTAGATAAATTGTTAGTGAATAAAGGAAGAGGAAAAAATGAGTTTTTCTCCTAAAAAAGCTGCATAGAAGAGAGAGTTGAAAAGTGTTTAAAGAAAAACAGGCCATGAAACAATTAAGTTTAATGCTCATATTAACAATTCTAACACAAATTTTTATGTTATTAAAGAACACCATTGTTGCTGCAACATTTGGGGTTAGTGCAGAATTAGATGCATTTAACTTTGCGAGTAGCATAAGTGGTTTTGTTTATAGTTTTATAGGATCAGGTATTTCAACAATTTTAATACCCAATTTAGCATATAAAGAAAAACAGAAAGCAATAAATGTATTTATCACTATATTATATACATTTGCCTTAGCTGTCTTCTTTATTATGCTTATATTTAGAGAAGATTTGATTATTCTTTTAAGTGGATCAAATGATAACTCTTTTATTAAAATTAGCTCTAATATATTTATAGCAACATTAATTGCAGGGTTTTTAAATTCTCTTTTAGGCTTGGTTAATGGAGTTTTACAATTTCATGGAAAGTTTAATAGACTAAAGTTAGTAACTCTATTCACATCAATTTTATTATTTTTTATCTTATTCTTCGGTACTAACATGAATATATATTATTATGCAATAGCAATATTGATAACAACATTATTAAATATAACTATTCATTTGTTTCTTTTAATAAGGAGTCAGTTTAAATATAAAATTTGTTTTGATATAAATGATAAAGATTTTAAAAAGCTAATCGTGTTGTTTTTTCCAATAGTTTTTAGTGAAGGTGTATATCAAATATCCTTAATAATAGATACCATGATAGCATCAAGGTTGGGTATAGGGCAAGTATCGATCTTAAATTATTCAAACACTGTTATAGGAATGTTAAATGTATTGTTCTTAGCCAATATTACGGCCTTTTTGTACCCAAAACTGATTAATGAATCAAAAGATAATTATTCCCAAGGAAAGTTAATTAACTACATAGTCTTAATAAACACAATAATGTGCTTATTAGTAGCTTTATTTGTTGTTTTAGGAAAAGAAGGTGTAAGTATCTTATACGAAAGAGGTAAATTTACTACTGAAGATACTAAAATAGTATATTTTTGTGCTTTGATATATATAATGTCCTTACCGACAAATGGGATTAGAGATTTAATATATAAGTACTTCTATATAAATAATGATACATATACACCTTTTAAAAATAGTATTTTAATTAGTTTACTTAATATTTTAATAAGTATTTTACTGTCACTTTACATAGGTATATATGGTGTTATTCTCGGTACTGTTATAGCTTCTTATCTTAGCCTTGCTTTTATAATAATTAGGTTTAAGAAGAAATTCGGATTTAATTTTGATTTTATAAATATCTTGATAGAAAATGTAAAAGTTGTGATAATTACTGTTATAACTGTACTTTTAAGTTCATTTATAAAAAATTTATTCGAAATATCAAATTTATTTTTGACTATTACTATATATGCCTCTATCACCCTTTTACTTTATACCTTGTTATTATATTTATCAAAGAATCGTTTTTTAAGTTTGAATAAGAAAAGTAAAGGATTAAATCTATAGAATTATAAAAAGGTTTATTTACTTTGATAAAGTTAAAGAAAGGTATTAAATATGAAATTTGGACTAAAAAAAATTATTTTTTTAATGTTTTTTTTTCTATTACTTTTTACAGTACTTCTTTTAAATGCAGGGACATTATTAGCTGGTTTCGATAAGCCAAGTAAAGCAGATGCTATTATTATATTAAGTGGGGACAATGGAAGGTTAGAAAAAGGTGTTTATTTATTTAATGAAGGTTATGCAGAGAAGTTAATTTTATCAAACTCTAATTATCTGGATGTAAAAAAGAATAAAATAATTGAAAAAGTACCCAAAAGTGCAATATTTCATGAAAATAAAGCAGTAAATACGTATAGTAACGCAGTGTATACCAAAGAAATAATGAAGGAAAATAGACTAAATTCTGCTATTGTTGTTACAAGCAATTACCACATGTTAAGAAGTAAATATATCTTCGAAAGGGTTTACAATGATACATCAATAAAGCTTTTTTATTCCACTTCAGACGTAAAAGGATATAATCCCAATTGGTGGTGGTTAAATGAGGTAGGTAGAGATTTAGTAACTACTGAATATCTCAAATTATTACGTTACTTTATAATTTATTGATAGTTCATACGATAAATAAAGAACATATTTTCTTTAGTTGTCACGCTCAATGGATCACTTGTTTATTGCAAAATAGAAGTGCAGACCTTTGCAACAGAAAAATGCAGAGTCCTGCACTTATTTTAATAAGGGCATAAAAAAAGACTTGCCAGTCACCCCAAGTCCCTCTAATGTAATGGTGTCGAATCAATACATGGAGG
>DATMFU010000079.1:0-10395 GCA_035556015.1 Niallia sp.
TTATTTGGTTTTATTGTGTCGTTCTTTTTCGGTTTAAAAAGCAAAGGTCATATGAAGATTTTTTGTATCGTGACAAATATTGTTTTGTTTTTAGGAGTTGGAGTAGTTACTTTCTTATTAGCTTTAGCTTATGGTATATCAGAGCCTTAAAAAAAGAGCTAACATTTTATCAGCCAACTCCTTACAACACATAGGAAAAGCCTGTATCTTAAATTACAAAGTAATAAAAGATACAGGCTTTTTTATAAGGCTGTGTCGTTGGCCCTCTCTATCTAAATCTTAAAACAAAAGAAATATCGTTCCTATCGTAATAATCAAACAACCAAACACAGTATTTTTAGTAGGTTTCTCTTTTAAGATAACCATACTTAATATCATCGTAATCACAACACTAAATTTATCAATTGGTGCAACTATAGATACCTTCCCAATGGAAATCGCTCCAAAAAAGCATAACCAAGACAGTCCAGTAGCCATTCCCGATAATAGTAAGAATAGATAACTCTTTCTAGATATTGTTTTTAATTGCGTATGATTACCTTGGAAGAATACAATTCCCCATGCAAAAATAATAATAACAATGGTACGAATAAACGTAGCTATATTTGAATCAACCTCTTCTATACCAATCTTCGCAAGAATGGCAGTTAAAGCTGCAAAAATGGCTGATAGAAAAGCTAAAATTATGTATGAGTTAGAAAAGCTTGTATCTGCATTCTTTTTCATACGCCCAATTAATAAAAATGTACCTATTGCAATGAGGGTACCTCCAATCACAACCATTGCTGTAACCGGCTCACCTAGAAGTAGAAATGATAATAGAATGGTCATAATAACACTAGACTTATCAATTGGAACTACTTTGGAGACATCTCCAATTTGAATAGCTTTAAAGTAACAAAGCCATGATAATCCAGTTGTTAATCCAGATAATACAATAAAGATGAAAGACTTCATACTCATTTGAAATACGTTATCTAATTGTTTCGTTACCACAACCAACAGAAATGCCATTATTACAACAACAACTGTTCTAATGGCAGTTGCTAAATTAGAATTCACCTCTTTAATTCCAATCTTCGCAAGAATTCCTGTTAGCGCGGCAAATATAGCTGCTAATAATGCCAAAATAATACTCATGTTATCCTCACAATCTATTTTAATAGTATTAAATAGTGAAACTTTACGAATCATCTAATAAATAATATATAGAATATTTTTATTAACTACTACTCCTTTTTAACCGATATAAGAGTTATGTCTTTCTTAAATTATTTTATAAATTAAAATCTTTTATACTCTATTTATTTTTCTAAAATAACAAAAATATCCAAAACAGGTTCTTTATAAACTCTCATTTATCACTATTAAAACTATTTTTTTGTTAATCTAGAAAAGATTTCATTGTATAGAAGTTTACAATATTTATTGCAAAATAATTTTTAAAGATATTTTAATATAGGAAAGAAAAGGAGAAATTAAAGTGACATTTTTCAAAAACTTAAAGGTTGGCGGTAAGTTTGCCATGTTGAATGCATTGTCCATACTATCAATAATATTAATTGGTTTTTACGCTTATTCTCAGGAAAAAAGTATGGCAGATGATATGAAAATTATATATAAGAATAAATTTATCCCGAACAACTGGATTTCAGATGCAATTGATACCAATCTTCGAATCGATAGAATATTAATTGAAATGATGTTTAGTGAAGATTTAGATGAAAAGAAAGCATTACAAGAAGAAATGAACGAAGATGTAGAGGAAGTTTTGGCAAACTTTTCGACATATGAAAACATGGACTTATCCATGGAAGAAAGAAATGAGATTACAAAATTCTATGATGCTGTAGAAGATTTAACTGGTAAGCAAGATGCAGTCATTGAGCTAGCAGTTAAAGGAGATAACGAAAAGGCTTATGCATTGTACTTATCGAATATAAAAGAGCCTCGTAAAAATTTAGTAGAAGCTTTACATAATTTAAAAGACATAAAAGAAACACAAACTGCTACTATTAGTACAAAGAATTTAGAAAAGGCCAACGAAACAGGAGAAAGAATTATACTAATGGTGATTATCGTTGCTATTTTAATTATTGGACTAGCTTACGTATTTTCTCGAGCAATTCTAATACCTGTTCGTGAACTATTACAGAATATTCAACAAGCGCAAAAAGGTAATTTCACCGTTCGTGCTAACTACCAGTCAAAAGATGAACTTGGTTCAGTTGTAAAAACATTCAACAACATGATGAGCACTATTCAAGGGGCATTAGGTAACGTACATAAATCTGCTGTAGAAGTTGGTGACAATGCGTCCAATTTATCAGCAAATATTGAGCAAACAAGTACAACAACAGGACATGTTGTTGCTTCTATTCAAGAAATTGCGAGTGGCTCAGAACAGACGAAAAACGCACTTGAGAATAGCTCAATTATTCTAAATGAAGTAACATCAAGTGTATCAGCAATTCAGGGTGAGCTTATAAACATTGAAAAAATTGCAGGTCATTCTTTAGAGGAAGCACAAACAGGTGCTACAACTATTTCAAGCAATGTGGAACAAATGGAAAAAATCCAACAGTCCATCATAGACTCAAACCAAGTTATCGAATCACTTTCAAGGCAAGTCGGCGAAGTTGACAACATATTAAAAGTTGTTAACTCGATTTCTGAGCAAACAAACCTTTTAGCTTTGAATGCAGCAATAGAAGCTGCTCGAGCTGGCGAACATGGAAAGGGCTTTGCCGTTGTTGCTGATGAAGTTCGTAAATTAGCAGAACAATCCCTTGCTTCAACAAAATCAATTAGTGAAATATTAAGTAATATTAAACAAAATACTACTAGAACTGTTGAAAACATGGATGTTGTATTAGAAGAGGCTAATAAAGGCCTAGATGCTACTCATTCTTCTGCTGATAAGTTTAATGAAATTTATTCAGGTACAACAAATATGGTACCACTTATCACTCATATGTCTAATAAAATGGAAGAAATGACTAAAAGTCTTTCACAGTTTGTTGATAATACCGATGAAATCTTGCATATCGCAATTAACAATGCTGCTAACTCAGAGGAAGTTTCAGCATCAACAGAACAGCAAATGAATGCAACGGAATATATGCAAAAATCTGCTCAAGCTTTAGATAAGGTTGCAACGGACTTAAATGAAGTACTGCAACAATTTAAAATTTAATCCTTTACTAAATATGTAAGTAAGTTTTTATCCTTTATAATCAAAATCCTTTTAAGTACCAAAATCAGAAATGTCCATTTGATCTTTATTAGATTGAATGGACATTTCTGTAACATAAAAGGGAATGAAGTACTTTAAAAAACCTCAATTCCTTAGCTTAAACAAAAAAATCAGAAACTCATTGTAAAGCAATGAGTTTCTGATTTTTATAATGTCATTTCTTTTCCATTAAAATCAATGTATCCTAATTTACTTGTAACTTCAGTCTTTCCTTCCACTATATTTAATATTCCATTTGCTGAGTCTTTAGGATAGCCGGTTGCGTCATTTCCACCCATATCTGTTTTAATCCAACCTGGGTGAATGGCATACACTCTGATATCCTTGTCTTTTACATAACGAGATACTTGAAAAGTAAACATATTCAATGCAGCCTTTGATATACCGTAAGGAAAATCTCCTCCATATGCATTTTGAAGGCTACCAGCATCAGATGAGATATTCACCATAACTTGGTTAGACCCTTTATATAACAGTGGAAGGAAATGTTTTACTACTTTCATAGGTCCAATTAAATTGATATCCAACGTAGTATTTACTTCTTCAAAGTTTAGTTCTTCTATCCCTTTTCCACGTTCTGCGAGTACTCCAGCATTATTAATAAGCACATCGAGGGAACCAAATTTTTGATCTATTTGTTTTGAAATAGTGGCGATAGATGTTTCTTCTCTTACATCCATCGAATATGTATATAATTTGTCTGGATATTCCTTCATCCATTTATAAAGAATAGAATCATTTTCCAACCTACGAATACCAGCGTGAACAGTATGTCCTCTTTCAAGAGCAACTTGTACTAAGGAAAGACCTAAGCCTCGACTTGCACCAGTAATAAATATATGCAACTTTATCCCTCCTTCTACGAATCTATCTTACTTCCAATAAATTATATAGCTCCTCTTTCAGGCTGAACCTCTGAATTTAATGCTTGGAAAAATTGTTGAATGTACTTGTAGCTTGTACCAAGATCACCCATAAATCCATCTTTCGAGCAATAAACATCCACTGCTGATTGCATTCCTGGTAATTTATAAACGGTAATAATCATTAGACTTGACCCTTTGCTTAAAACCATTTCTCCACGTTCTGTGTCCATTTTTTTCAATTGCCAATTAGGTAACTTTTGAGATACTACAAGCTTAATTGTTTCCATCATTTTTTCACGTGTCTTTTTATAATAGCGTGTTTTTAATTCTGGAACCTTTGGGTTTTCTTTCGTTTCTTCAAAACTTTTAAATATTCCTACTAACACATGTGATATAGCCAAAACTATTTCCTCCTTATCGTGACCCTATAAAACTAGAATTATCATCAAATGTAAGAGCTTTCTTTTTGTAGTTTTATTATACCTTATAACGGTTGATTTTGGAAAAAAGAAAAAGTCATTCTCAAAAAATAATGAATGACTCCTTCTAAAGGCATGAAAAAAATTATTTTAACACTGGCGGTACTCTTTTCTTTGTTGCCTGTTCGTATCCATAAGCCATCTCTATTAACGTTGGTTCACTATATGCTAAACCTGTAAACGTTATTCCAATCGGCTTGCCACTTTTCGTTAATCCTGCTGGAACAGTAATGGAAGGGTATCCAGCTTTAGCTGGCATTTCACAACCTAAGTATTTGGCAAAAAGCAAGGCGTCCAGTTCGTGTTCCTTCATGACAACATCGATGCCTTCTGTAGCAGAAAGTCTTATGTCCGTTGCACGATGCTCTTGATAAACCGGATCGTTTAAATCTCCATTCAATGTTTCACAACGTTCCAGAATGGTTTGACCATACTTCACCACATCGGTATGTGCTTTATTAAATTCAATCACTTCACGTAAAGAATGAACAGGAACATCCTTTGACATTTTGCTTAAGTATTGGTTAATATCATGCTTGAATTCATGATAAAGAACAATGGAGTCGAATTCTTTCTGTGGAATCTCGATATCTACTAAAATAGCACCTAGCTCCTCTAATTTTTCAACCGCCTTCTCAAAAACAGCTACCTCATCCTCTTCATCATGCAAGAAGGAACGATCTAGTCCGATTTTTTTCCCTTTTAGTCCGTCCTTTTTTAAGAAAGACGTAAAATCGGTTGGCTGTTCTGCACTTGTTTTCGTCACTTCATCTGATTCATCAACTCCAGCAATAACGCCTAATAAAATAGCTGCATCTGTTACTGTTCTTGTCATTGGACCTGCCGTATCCTGACTATGTGCTAGAGGAATAATACCTGAACGACTAACAAGTCCAAGTGTTGGCTTAATCCCTACAAGGCAATTGTTACTTGCTGGACTTAGGATAGATCCTGATGTTTCCGTTCCAATACCAACTACAGCGAAATTAGCTGCAATACTTGCTCCAGTTCCAGAGCTAGACCCACCAATTTCATGTACTCCAGGACCATACGGATTCTTTACTTGTCCGCCTAGAGAGCTATATCCATTCGGCATATCTAAATCAGTAATAAAATTAGCAAACTCTGATAAATTAGCTTTTCCTAAAATAATTGCGCCAGCATCTCGAAGCTTCTTGACAATAAATGCATCTTCCTTTGCATAGTTATTTGCTAATGCAATGGATCCAGCAGTAGTTGCCATTTTATCATTTGTATCAATATTATCCTTGATTATTACAGGAATACCATAAAGAGGTCCTACTTCATCGAGCTCCTTTCTTTTTTCATCTAATTCCGCTGCAATTGTTAATGCATCTGGATTAATTTCTCTTATTGAATGCAAAACAGGATCATATTTTTGTATACGTTCTATATATAATTTTGTTAACTCCAACGATGTAATTTCTCCTGCATTTAAAGATGTTTGTATACTATGAATGGTTGCTTCTTCTACCGTAAACTGATTTTGTTCCACATTCTTTCCCCCTTTTTATCTATTAGTATAGCTTGTTCGTAACTTAGAGAGAAGAATGAAGAAAAAATTTTACATATAATCCAAAATGTTTAACAGTGTCTATAAGGAGATGCATTTTTTCTAAAAAAAAAGAAGGGACCCTATTTCTCCCTTCTCTATGAAAAACTATATGGTTTGAACCAAACCAGAATAAACAAACTGAATATCCCCGTTAAAGCTAGCTTTTGCTTCCTTTATTAACTGCGCATGGTCCCCGTAATGTGGTAGGTGGGTTAAATAAAGCTGTTTGGCATCAGATAATTGCGCCAGTTTACCTGCTTCTTCTCCTGTTAAATGCCCTTTTATTTCTCCATATTGCTCTTTATAAATACTCGCTTCACTAATAAGAATATCCGCATTTGTTGCAAACTCTACTAGTTGTTCATTCCACTCCGTATCTGCTGTATAAACAATAGACTTCTCCCCTATTGTAAATTTCATTGCCAAGCAAAATGTAGAGTGTGTTGTTGGACAGAAATGAATGGTAAAAGGTCCAATTTCAACTGGCTTCTCTTCTGAAATTCCTACTCCAGTTGTATACGTTTTAGAAGTTAGATTTGCAAATTTCGTGTCTTTTTGATGTCCATAAATTGGTAGAGTAGCTGAGCGATTTCCTAACTGTGTTTGAACAAGCATGGCATATTGAAGGCATCCTATATCTGCAATATGATCATGATGATAGTGTGATAAAATGCAGGCATCTAACTCTTCAATATTTATGTATTTTTGCACCTCAGAAAGAACGCCACTACCACAATCTACGAGTAAAGAGAAACCTTGTTCTTCTAATAAAAAAGAAGATGTTGGACTATCGTTACCAGGGTAGCCTCCATATTTGCCAAGAAAAGTTAATTTCATGTCATTGACCTCCTTTTTACTTATTATTCTCTAATTTACAAAATCTACAACTAGAGAGATTCACTCCCAATTATCGTTCTCGATTTACAATATAATCTAACATACACTTTAAAAAATTTGATTTTAAAGATAGAGATGCTAGTATGTCTATTGCCTGGCAATAATGTTCCCATAATTCTTTTCTGGCTTTTTCTCTACCGAGTATCGTCACAAAAGTAGAAGTTTGATTCTCTCTATCTATTCCTGCTTTTTTTCCTAAAGTATGGGAATTCCCTTCTTCATCTAGCAAATCATCTTTAATCTGAAAGGCAACCCCTGCATGATGTGCAAATTTTGTTAATAATGCCTTCTCCCTTTCTGACTTATTTGCTAAGATGGCAGGCATCAAGATTGCTGCTTCAAAACCAATCCCTGTTTTATATAAACAAATTGTATTTAGTTCTTCTAATGACACTACTTTTCCCTTTGCCTGTAAATCTAACATCTGTCCTTTACACATGTCTGCTGTTATTCGAGTTGTATAGCCGATAAGCTCGATGACTTTTTCCGATTCAAATTGAAGTAATTTCGTCTGCTCTTCTATCGCCTTCTGGGTTAAAAATAATCCTGTAAGTTCTGCTGTTGCTGTATCATATTTCTCATGCACCGTTTTTCTTCCTCTTCTAATACTTGCATTATCTTGAGAAGGTAAGTCATCAAAAATGAGGGAGGCGGTGTGCATATATTCTAAAGAACGTAATAATGGAACAATCGCGGCTTTATCAAGACCATATTCGTCTATTCCCATAAACCATGTAAGAACAGGACGTAATCTTTTTCCGTCTCCTTCTAGACTATAATTTGCTGCTTTTGTAATTACATCTTTTCCTTTCTCCCATTCTGGAGAAACAATCGGCAATAGCTTATTAATGGGAGTACGAAGATCTTTTACTTTATTGCGAAATTCTTCTTGTTCTATTCGGTTTTCTTTCAATACAGTAATCATATGGTCTCTTAACAATTTATCAAAGAAATCAACATCGTCTGACTTTTCCACCATGTATTGTACTATTTTATTGAAGGACGGAATATTTTCGGTAAATAGATTCATCCATTGTTTATATTTTTGTTCACCTAGTTTTTCCTTTAAACGTTTTAAACCATTTATCGCTCTATCTAAAATAACTTCTTGTGTTTTCGAATCAGATTCATATACATCGTGTATTAAATAATAAATAACAGACCAATACATTTCGAAAGGATTAATTAAATCCGTTCTTTCATTATGATATTTTATATAGTACGTATAAGGAGTAACAGCACCTTCTTTTTCATCTTCTAATAAATCCGCCAAATCATCTGCTAACTGATTATAAATACCATAGTAAAAAGTTCGTTGATCAAAACCCTTATCCTCATTAGCATTTAATAAAGATCGAACGATTAAACGAGATGCAGCAGATTTAAGAATAACCGGAATATACAGCTCTTCATTTGTATAATGGGCATTAGATGAATCTTTTTGTCTATCTACTTCTTGTGAATGAAAAAAAATATACGCTTGCTCTAAAAATAATTCCCAAGATTGGGAATCATGCTGCCTTTTCATATATTCAAATGCTTCATGTAATTCATGATGAACAAAGGTAATAAGTTCTCTATTCTCTCCAATCCATTCCCCTAGAGGAGGAACAATCCCTGTTATAAGAGTCTTACGAATTAATTCTGTATAGTTTCGTTCTTCCTCTTTTGATAATATTTTTGCATCCAATAAATCATCAATAAAAGGATATGTTAATCCATAATAGAATCCTAGTTTAATGGCTCTTTCTAACCTAGAACGACGCTCACTTTCAGGTAGATTCTTATCTTTTCTGTCTTCTATTTCATGCATCAAGACACCTGCAAGAATTTTTATTATTTTTCGTTGAGCGTGCTCTACTTTCATTCCTTTAGGAATATTTTCCGTAATAACTTTTAGTTTTTCTATAACCCAAATTAAGGACAGCTCCACTGATTCCTTTTTTGCTAATTGATAGATGCTTGCCATACTAAAGCTCTCGTCATTATCCTGATTTCTTAATAACCGGTCTTTTAGATTTACTACTACTTCCTGAACTCTTTTTTGAGTAGACGTAGCAGATAATGCCTTTCCTAAATCACGCATAAACAAATAGGAAATACTTCGGTCTAAATAAGCATCTAATTTACCTGTATAATTAAGCCAATCTAAGTAAGCTTTGTATCCATGTGTTGATTTTTTCTTGTTTTTTCGGGAGAAGTAGGAAAAAATAGAAGGCGTATGAATATGATTCATTTTCCAGCCTTGAAAATCCTTCGTTAAAGCTGGAATATAGGCTTTTTTCCGTAACAGTTGTTGGAGGGAATGAAAATACGTTTCCGCTTTCTGTTCTGCCGATCGATATTCATCCTCTCTTTTGTCTACTAATAATTTATTCATACGAGCATGACCTCATCTTTTTTAAATTCAACTATTTATATATTCAAATATCCGCTGAATTATAGCTAATATTTCCACTATGTAGCATTCATCTTAAATTATCATGAGAAAGACACTTTTAGAACCTATTATAGAGATAATTAACCAAATATTTCAAATTATATAGTTTTGAGAAAAAAGAAACCCAATCATAGATTGAATTTCTTCTATAATCATACAGTCATTATTTTTGGTACCACTCTTTCAGCACTATTTCTGCCTTTTTCCCATAAATATCAAATCCTTTGTTTGTTCTAGCATCTTCTAGCAGGTAGAGCTTTGTACTCCAATCCCACCAAAAAAAACCTGCAAACCAAGGCTCGTCCCAAAATACTTTTAGTACAGAACGATAGAAATTTGCTTGTTCTTCTTCATTAAACGGCAAATCTGTATGTTCAAAATCCCATGGCATCATGGCACAGCTTTCTGCACTTCGACACCCTATTTCTGCAAACAAAATTGGTTTATTAAACTTTTCATGCAACGCTACGATTCTTTCTTTTACTTTTAACCAATTTTGTATCATATTCTCTTCTTTATCATTCGGTATGTCTCCTACTGGATAATAGGCACTTGTTCCAATAATATCTACCTCATCTAACCACTCAATCCCCATTTCTTTTCCGTGATTAGCATTATAGATAATACTACCTGTATATGTATTTCGGACTTGTTGAATAATATGGCGCCACTCTGTTGTTCTTCCTTCTGTTCCCACCATTTCACAACCAATACAGAACATCTCGCATTGTAATTCTTCTGCTAGCTCTGCATAATGAAGCAAAAAGTTTTCATAGGAAGAGAACCACTTATCCCAATAAGAATCTGCATCTTCTGGAAAAGTAATTCTCGCTCTCCATAAGCCATCACGACAATTAACAACAGGCTTTAAACAAATCTTT
>DATMFU010000080.1:0-3811 GCA_035556015.1 Niallia sp.
AATACTAACACACTACCATGCTCTATTTGTTCTTGTTGAAGCTGTCGTACTTCTTTGCTACTGGAGAAAATACTTGTATACTCCGTTAAATGCAAACTATCAATCACACAAATACTTTCTTGAATTATATACATATCAATAAACTCGGAATCTTGGAAAGTATCTATTATTTCAGATGGATTTGCAACTCCTGTTCCTTCTAGGAGAAGTATATCTATTTTTTCTTTGCTTATCATTTCTGATATTTCCTGTAATGTTTCCTTAAGACCTTCTTTAATGGAACAACAAATACAGCCATCTAACAATTCATAAAGTGCTTCATCTTTAAATAAATGCCGTTCCATGTTTACATTTCCTAATTCATTTAAAATAATTGCATATTTCTTATTCTTCCCTTTAAAATACTCCATTAATTTTAATAATGAAGTGGTTTTTCCACTTCCTAAAAAGCCATTAATTAAATATACTTCTACTTTTTTCAATAATAAAACCTCCTGCATACAATGCTAAAAGTACTGTATGTTAGAGGTTTTTTTATTATGCCAATTAATAAATAAATTGTTTAATATTATACTTTAACTGCTCAGCCATATCATTCAAATGACTTGCAGATTGAGCTATTTGTTCCATTGCTGCAAGTTGTTCTTCCGTTAAGGCTACTACCTCTTCTGCGTTCTCTCCGTTATTTTTTGCAATATCTGTTAATTTACTAGCTGTGGTATTTACTTCCTTTATAATAATAGCCATTTCGTTAGACGTTGTCGTAACTCTTTCAATAGGATCCGTTATGTGGTTCATTCTTTGAACAATATCTTGGAATTTAGTCGTAGCTTCTGTAGTAACAATAAAACCCTTATTTACTGCTTCTGTAACCAATTGAATTCTTTCTACCGTGTTATTCGTAGTTTCTTGAACCTGAGAAATCAACTTCGTTATATCCCTTGCTGATGAATTCGATTTTTCAGCAAGTTTTCTAACTTCGTTAGCCACTACTGCAAACCCTTTACCCATTTCTCCTGCTCTAGCTGCTTCAATTGCAGCATTTAATGCTAATAAATTAGTCTGTTCTGAAATGGATGTAATACTTTCAGTGATTTTTTCAATATCTATAGAGCAACTAACCATCTCTTCAATCATTTCTTTCGTTTCACTCACAGTATCGCTAATTGTTTCCATCTGCTTAGATGTGGCTTTAATAGCAGATTCCCCTTCATTTGCCTTTCTTATTGCTTCACGTGATAAAAGAGCAACTTGATTACTTTGAGAAACAATCACATTGGTACCAGCTAAGACCGATTCTAACTCTTGTTTATTTGTTATTAAACCATTTGATTGAACTTCTGCACTACTAGCAACTTGCTGAATAGTATTCGTTACATGCTCTGAAGCATTAGCAGCTTCCTTTGAGTTAGTTGACAATTGGTTCGCAGAAACTAGTACACTCTCTGCATTTTCTTCCACTTTTTTTATCAGCATTTGTAAATTAGATTGCATTTGGTTAAATGCTCTTCCTAAATCTCCAAGTTCATCCTTTGATGTTATACTTATCGTTTTTGTTAAGTCTCCATTACTTACTGTAATTGCTTGCTCTTTTAATTTTTTTATAGGTTTTATTATGGATGCTATTAAGAATAAGATGAAAATGCTACCTACAAGAATGGAAGCAATAAGTATCGTTACAATAGTGATCATCAAATCTTTTGAATGATTTACAATCTCTGCCTTATCCATCGTTCCAGCCAGTTTCCAACCTGTTAATTTATTTGTTTGATAAACCATTTTTTTATTTGTGCTATCTTTCTGATAATCCAATTTACCTGCTTCATTTTTATACAAAGTTTCATAAAAAGATTCTTTAAATATTTCACCCTGTTTCTCTGTTGGATGAACAATATATCGTTTCTTTTGATCCAATATAATAACATATCCATTTTCTCCAAAAGTCACATCACTAGCTAATTCCTTTAAATAATCAAGATTCATGGTAATAGCCATAACCCCTGTATTATCAGAAATCGTTTTTGCGATAGTTATCACCATTTTCTCGGATACAGGGGATACATATGGATCCATGATAACTGCTTCACCTTTATTATTCAGTGCGGCTTTATACCAATCTCTTAATCTTGGATCCATTTTATCTTCTGCTTCTTCTACTGTTTTTTGATAAAGTATCCCTCCTACTGTTCCAAGATAGATACTTGATACTTCCGGATGTGTTTTACTATATTCATTAAGTATTCTTTCTATACTATTTGAGTCTTTTACTACTACCTCTTCTGATATTCCTTCTGTTAACGCATTCACGTCATACATTTTATTACTTAATAGATTTGTTATTGAGGCGTCAAGTACAGATAAATTTGTCGTAGCATTTTGGATAAAATCTTCTTCCATTTGTTTATTTGCTGTAATAAAGGAAAAAATTCCAATTAATAAATTCGGTATTAAAAGCATTGTTAAAAAAGATAAAGAAAGTTTCCTTTTTAATGGAATACTTTTATTCTTATCTTTTTTTCGTTTAAATAATAGCAGTCTTATCTTTTGGTCAGAAAATAAAGTCTTTTTATTCTCTCTCATATGTAATCGATTCCCCCTTATATGAATGCGCATACATTTAACTATACTTGGTCCTACATTATGTATTAATTTATCCTTATTTTACAACAAACAGGAAAATCTTCCTATGCTTTTAGTAGTATTTATCCTTTGTTACTCGTTAACATTTTTTCTTTTGCATGCTATTTCTTTCAAGTATATTAATAAAAAACAGCAATAGAAAAACCCACTTAAATGTGGGTCAGAAGAATTTCTATTCTATTTCTTTTAAACTTGCTATATCCACTTCCGTTTGTTCTTCCATTCCACCAACTAGATGTACAATTGCTGTTGCATCCTCTTCTTTAATGCCATCTATCCATACAGACACTCCATTATAATGTACATTGATTTCTGCAGGTGACGATAAAATTTGTTTCACTCTGTTTATGTCCATTTCTTTCACCTCTTTCATTTATTATATGAAGCTTTAAAGACACTGTTCTAAATAGAACAAAAGATATCCTTTTTCATTATGTCAAAAGAAGGTTTATTCTATTCTCCTATTAACTATATTTTAATCCGTGGGATATAGTTGTTCATAAAAGTTTATCGATTTCCAAACAAGCATTTAACATAATGGAAGAATTTAGAGGTTTAATCTACCACTAGGAAGTGAATATACATACTAAAATAATTCACAACTAATAGGAGGAATAAAAAATGAGCACTTTACAAAAAGTTGCGTTAGTTCTAACAATAATCGGTGCCATCAATTGGGGGTTAATTGGATTTTTTCAATTTGACTTAGTAGCGGCTATATTTGGCGGACAATCAGCAGCATTATCAAGAATTATTTATGGAATTGTTGGAGTAGCTGGTTTAATAAATATTGGCTTATTGTTTGCACCAAAAAGTGTGGAAGAAACAGAAACAACGAGAAGAGCTATTCGTTAAATTTGATGTATAATATGAATTAAAATGATAAAAAGAGAGTATCTAAAATGAGTAAGACCTCAACATCCATTTCTACCTTAATGGTTTACGGAAATATATGGAAGGTATGACTATGAATAGATACTCTCTTTTTTTAGATTACGTTTGCTATGAGCTGTATACAAGATAATATTAAACCAATAATAAATCCACAAACAGCACCATTTACTCTAATCCATTGCAAATCTTTTCCGATATTATTTTCTATCATATCAACTAATGTTTCATTATCTAATTTATCTAGATTCTCTTTTACTAAATTACCAATTTGATCATG
>DATMFU010000081.1:0-2468 GCA_035556015.1 Niallia sp.
CATGGGAGTTTATAGTTTTATAACAAAGTTATAATCAGGAAATCTAGGACTATAAATGATAAAAGTAACCACCTATTTATTTACCTTTTCTCCTATCTTCTTTAACAGATAGAATATTGATTTTTTCTCCGTATTCTATACGAACTGCTTTTCTAGCTTCCATAGACGATCTTCCGGTTACTGGTATGGATTGTTTATCCCCATTACATTCAATTTCAACAGTAAAACATTTTGCTCCACATCTCATTATCTTTAACCCTCCAACTCTTACTCATTGTTACTGATGTTCTAGTCAGATACTTCAAAAGTATAAACGGATTGTTCCTTACCGAATCTAATTAATGTCCGTTCAAGCCTCATTCCAACCTTTTCTAAAAGTCTACACGAAGCTTTATTGGCGCTTTGTGTTTCGGCCATTATCTTCGTAAGCTTTAGCTTATTAAATGAAAGTAATAATACCTCTGTAATCACTTCCGTTGCTAAGCCTTTATTCCACCATTCTGGTAATAGTTGATAGGAAATTTCCGTATTTATGCCATCATGATAGGAATCGAGTGATACTAGTCCCACAAATCTATCTGTATATTTTTCTCTAATAATCCAATAGTATGACTTATTTTCCTGCTGTAGCATTTCTTCTAGAAGTGTTTGAATGGATTCTTCTGATCGTATCCCGCCAAGATATTTTCTAACTGTTGAATTTTTAAACAATTCAGCAACTTCTTCCCAATCAGAATGTTTAAATTGCCGTATGCTACATCTATTACTTTCCAACATCTTAGATTCCCCTATCTTGAAAAATCACTTTAATCTTATTAGCAACCTCTTTTGGCTTTACATCTATCTGACTAAAACTATCTATATCTATCCACATTGGAATGTAACTCCCTCGATTATTCCCATCATCAAATTCCTCCCCTTTACCAGTTCCAAATTCCCCTTCTGATATTTCTGCCAGGAAGAAATATTGTGTTCCGTTATTCTCCATTTTCACCAGACAGTCTTTAATCTCAACAGTTACTCCGAGTTCTTCTAACGCTTCTCGTTTTGCTCCTTCTTCCGGTGTCTCCCCTTCCTCTATTCCACCACCAGGAAATACATAATAAATAGTTTCTTCTTTGATTCTTTTAATAAGTGCAATCTTATTATTTTCCTTTATTATCACAGAACCTCTATTTCTCATTATCGTCCCTCATTATTAGTTTTTGTCTACCTGTAAATATCAACTATTCTCTAGTCAAAAAAATCTCTTTTATAAAAATTTTCTCATCTGAATAAAACCAACACTGTGACCATAAAAATCCCCTTCTGTTTCTTTAATCATCTCAAACCCTTCTTTTTCATAAAAGGTAATGCTGGAATTATGTCTATAAACAGTTAATGTTAAATTATTTGGATGAGCATACTTAGTTAATCCAAACTCAATAAGTCTTCTACCAATTCCTTCTCTTTGGTGATCCGGATGAATATAAATAGATTCTAAATAAACATCAGTACCGGTCAAATCTCCTGAAAAGAATGCATACCCAACAATTTTATTATCTAATTCTGCGACAAGATTTAATGAATGATTAAAGCGCCTTTCCATTTCTTCATCAGAATATGCGTCTTTTAACACTTTATCTTGAATATAAATAGGAATAAATTGACTATATGTATCTCTCCATGTAGCATGTGCAATGGATCTTACTCTATCAATATCATGTTTTTTCATTTCTCTTATATGCATTCCACTTCTCCTATCGAATGAGGCCTTTATTACTAAATATTATAAAAAAACAAAAAGGGATTTACTAGAAATATGGTAATTTATTGCATTCTGATCTTATAAAATGATCCTATTTCCTTTCATATGTAAATCTTCCCCAGTTTTTGCTCCTAATCAAAAAGGTTGCTTGTGCAAAAATAAGAGGCTGGGACATAACTAACTTCAAATAGTGAGAAAAGGGAATTTGAGGCCACTCAAATTCCCTTTTCTTCCTTTTCACATGTGTATTTTTCTATTATCTTAGTTGGTTGGCAGTGAATTTTCTTAAATTCACTGCCATTAACGCGAAGCCCATTTCGTTTTCAACCTTCGATTTCCCGCGTACAGAAAAACGATTGAAACGCAAATTAGCCTTCAAGAATCCAAAAACTGGTTCCACATCGATTTTTCGTTTTCGATAGATGGCACTGGTTTTCTCTTCTGAAAGCTTCGCTCTCACATATTCTTTTTGTTGTTCCCATTTCTCATTGACCATTAATTTTCGGTGGTTTCCTTCTTTTGCCTTCGTGCATAACGAACGGAACGGGCATCCTGAACAATCCTCACATTCGTATATTTTGAATTCTCTTTTGAATCCAGTTTTATCTGTTCGTACAGAATGAAAGCTATAGGACAGTTGTTTCTCATTCGGACAAATATATACATCTTTTTCTTCATTGTAATGCCAATTGTCGGGATGGAATTCATTTTGTTTATGCTT
>DATMFU010000082.1:0-2620 GCA_035556015.1 Niallia sp.
AGTTCAATAATTCTTCTAGCTTGTGCAAGGTCTCCATTTTTAATACTTTCCTCTAATAAGAGTAAATCTCTATTTACCTTCATTTTTTCACCAGTCCTATCCTTCTCATATTTTTAGACTTGTATAAAAGAAAAAGAGGCACAAATTAAGGCACTCCTTGGATATTTGATTAATTAATAATAGAAAATCAACTTAAACTTTTATTTTAAACTTAAAATACTGTTCTAAATTTTATTTCTGGATCGTTATATAATAAGTTTTCGATGTGTTCTATGAAATTAGGATGAACAATAGTAGAGGGGAACACGTTTATAAATAATAAATACCTCTGTAAATAGAAGCGGGGGAATTCTTTAATTGCATTTGAGATAGATGCAGTGTCAAATTCAAATAACTTACCTTCATTTCTTCCATACTCAAAAATTGCCTCCGGTTTTATTTTTTGCCAAGTCCGCATCAAAGCTTTGAAGGCAAAAATTTCATCATCATCATTATGCTCCTTGATTTAAATAATTAATTAATTAATTAATTTAATATCTAGTCCTATGACTCATATGTACTAAAAGTGATATAGAGGATCTTCATAGCACTACCTAATAATAAGATGTATCATATGTGTAATTTGGTTGGTTGTCTAATCGCTTTCAGACATAAAATTTAGCATTTTAATACATCATTCAAAGTTTTGAATCCATAAATAAATAGTTTGAAACAAAAATAAATAGTTTTATGAAGAAATTATGAACAAAATATAAAAAACTCAGTCATTTATGCTGAGTTTTAGTAGGATTTATACTTTTTTAATTCTAGTAACATACTGCCAGATATTTTTACTGTCTTTTTGTAATTTTTAAAATGGCCTATATATTTTTGACCTATCTGTTCAATAATTTCTAAATAATCAACATTTACAACGTAGGATTTATGACATCTACTAAAGTTTTGATCTAGTTGTTGGGTTAGATTAAAAAGGGATTCATACGTTTCATATTGCTTATTTATGGTATGTATGACGGATTTTCTGTCTAACCTCTCAATAAAGATAATCTCAGACAAAGGTACGAAAATAATATTGGAACTATTTTTAATTATTAAATTCTTTTTAACAGGAATATTAGATTGTTTCAAGTTTTGATTAATCAATTGGTTTGTTCTTTGCAACGCATCATTCAATATTTTCTCAGATACCTTTTCGGATAATGTTTGATTTAAGTAGTCTTCTGTAGATACTGCTTTTTTTAATTGTCTGGTAATGTTAATACACGAACCTACCACCTCAACAACTTCTTCATTTTTACATATTGGTCTTAACGATGCAACGTAATAATTTCCGTTTACCTCAGTTTCATAATGTACAAAATTACCTTCCCAAGCTTCGAAGTAGTATTTTTGTTTACTATTTGCATATTCTTCTGGATAGAAGTCATGTAAGGTTTTGCCGATAATATCCGTAGGTGTAAACCCAAGATGATAGAGTAAATCCCCTTCAATCATTGTATGGATAAAAACATCATTTTTTTTGATAAACTTATATACCATACCAGTTTGATGAGCGTTTAATTGTTTAACATATCCAAAATCACTCATTTAAAATCACCCCATTACTATGAATCTAAATCTAAATCAAATAGCTTTAATATTATATAAAAAAGTATATTAAATAGTAAAATTACAAAGTATTCTACAGAGAAAATAGAGAAAGTTAATTGGAATACAATGAAAATAAATGGAAAAATACGATCAATAAAGATACTGAATTTCAAATAACTATTTCATTTATTTTGGTAAATAGTTATAAAACTCCGTAAATCTGTTTTAAAGCTATAAATAGATTAGGAGAGTGTTGTCTGAGATTTCTGACATTAGTTTTAATGCAGGTTCCAAATTTAGGAGGCGCTTAGTTTGGTTTATTTAGTAAAATAGCGCATGCAATAGTAAATCTAAAGATGTTGAGAAACTAAGGAAGAAAAGGTAAAGGATAATAGATCTTTCGTCAGGAGTTTCTAATTGAAAAGTGCTAAATCCAAGACGGAACTTTTTTTGCGCTTTTTTCAGTAGTTCTTCCAAATTAATAACAATCCAGGTACAATTCAACTCTTAATACTTGGGCTAACATTTGTACTCATGAGCATCATGTATACTACCTTCATAGTGTTTCTAACAAGTATTTTATGAGAAAAAATATTTCCTAGAGGTAAGATAGTTCAAATTAGTCGTGGAAAGTAGTAGTAGGGTTCATCTAGTTAGGTTTAGGATTGAAATTAGCTTCAGAAGTAACTCGTCATTTATTTACGAAGTGCTTCTTCGTCAAGTAGTAATCCTTTTTAAAGGAGTATTTATTTGAGTTATTTTAAAAATAATATTGGGTCGAATAAATAACTTTTTTTCCACTTTACAACAAAATATGAGAAATGTAGTTGAAATGTACCCGTATAATACATAATATAAAACTGAACGTATCGTTTTATATTTATAGAATACCTTATTGATGTTCAAAAAGGAAGGGATGGATTATGTACAAAAACAAATTGGATACCGGTATCGGTTCCTTACAATGGTTTATTTATTTACTAGCGAATTCGCTAACGATTCCAATTATTGTTGGGCAGGTTTTTGACCT
>DATMFU010000083.1:0-3812 GCA_035556015.1 Niallia sp.
AGAAAAGAGCAATAGAAAATGGGTTAGCAGTAAATTTATATACAGATAGTGGATTAACGATGTTTAATGGAGAGAGAACAGATACTTGTCTAGCCATTTTAGGCTATAGAAAACCATATAGATGAAATAACAGGACACTTAAAGTTACTATAAGAATTTTGGACATTTTATATAGTCCGTTCCTGTTCCAAATGATAAAAACCTGTTAAGCATGGTCCTTAACAGGTTTTTATCATTATATAAACTTTTGTTATACAGGGAAAAAGGAAAGGAATCAAAATCATTTTGCAGTTAATTCTATATTAAATTTATTGACAGGAAACTTATAATCAAGTAATCTATTTAAAGTACTCTAATTAAAGTAGTTTAATTAAATTAGTTTGAACAAAGGAGAAGGATATAAGAAATGAAATTTACACAATTCTTAAAGACAAGAGGAGCGATTGCTTCTATTTTTATGGGGATATTTTATGCTATTATCATGTTGGGAATCTTCTTATCAGGTTATTCTGCAATACCTGGTAATATTGACCAATTGCCAATTGCGATTGTAAATGATGATGCAGGTGAATATGGAGAAAATATTGCAGGTCAATTGAAAGAAAACTTACCGTTTAAAGAAGTAGAGACGGAATTAACCAATAAAAAAGCAATTAAAGAATTAGAGAAAAATGATTTAGCTTTAGTTATTCATATTCCAGAGAATTTCTCTGAGAATTTACAAAAAGGGGAAACTGCTGCAAGTATTGATTTTACTGTCAATGAAGCAGGACCAACTGTTGTTTCGTCTACAATGAACTCCATTGTAAACCAAATTAATAACCAGTTAAGTGAACAATTTTCTAAACAAACAGCTCAAGGAATATTATTAAACTTTAATTTACCAGAAGAACAAGCTGCTGCAATGGCTGAAAAAATTGAAACAGCTTATGCAGGAAATGTTGTAACCGTTAATGATGTTCCTGATGGCATGCATCACAATATGATGCCAATGTTTTTAACAATGGCAGGTTATGTTGGAGCAATGATTGGAGCAATGCAACTTGTAGCATCATTTAGAGAAAGCAGAGGAAAAGCTAGTAAAACTCGACTATTCATTTATGTACAATTAACTGCACTTCTTATTGCAGTTTTATCATCATTTGTTGCTACTGGAGTGGTTTATTTAGTTGACGCGCCAAGTGGAGACTTATTCCTTGGAATTGTTGGACATCAAATGTTGAATTATATGGTATGTTTTAACTTTACTGCAATACTAATTTTCTTAGTTGGTGAAGGTGGAATGGTTTTAAATTTACCAATTCTATTAATGCAAACAATTGCAAACGGAGCAACGGTTGCACGTGATATGATGTATGCACCATTTAAATGGATGAGTCATATTTCACCAATGTATTATTCCGTTCAGGCATACTATGCAGATTTATTTGGAAGTATTAGTTCTAGTCCATATATTTGGTCAATGGTTACGATACTAGCTATAACGTTGTTAATCAATATTGTCATTGTTACTTTCCTTCATAAACCAATGCCAGTTGATAAGTCAAAGGCAGAAACTGAATCTGGGAAAGATACTGCTGAAATAACTGCGTAACTCTGATAAAATAAGGATAATTCTTCTTGAAGGAGCACTAAATATGTCTATTCAAATATTTATACTAAGCAAACTGATAGAGGGTAATAATTATCCTTATAATATAAAAAGAACACTTTCTGAACCTATTCCATTCGATGAATTAAGTGGGTTAACAGAAAGTAAGCTTTACTATCATTTTGATTCCTTAGTAAAACAAGGCTTAATAGAAGCCATTGAAATTATAAAAGAAGAGCACAGGCCAGATAAACAAGTATTTGGGATTACCGAAAAAGGCAGAGAAGAATTGCCTGAAAAAATCTATAAACTTTTTGAAAAGGCAATTGGAATCAATGAAATGCTGGTCGGTATTGCAAACCTAAAATATGTAGATCGCGATAAAGTGATTAAAATACTGGAAAAGAAACTTAAGAATTATTTGGATCAATGGACTCATATAAAGTCGTTGGAACAACGAATTGAAATAAATGAAAACAATGAAAAAATATTAGGGTTTATTAGCGGGTATTATACAACTAGGACTGATCACACGATTTATTGGTTGGATGAATTAATTAAGCGAATAAAGGATGGTAACATCTAATTGGAAATAAGTCGAAATTAAATTTCGACTTATTTTTTATGCTAAATATATGGCTTTAAATGGAATAACTTTGTAATAATTGTTAATCTGAAGATAATAACAAAATATATAAATAGGAGGAGAGTATGTACGAGCCTAAATGGAGTAAGGCCAAAAAACATTTATACAGTTTAATCTGTCTTTCTTTACAAGATAGGGTAGACTTTCATATTATTAATTACCGTAAAGCTCATGATCGACTGGGAAGAGCAGTTATAACGGTTGATAAGCAAGAGATAGTAAGTATGTGTACGATTACTTCTGAAATGGCCATCGGGGAAAAAGAGTGGGAGCTAGAACTAAAGGGGGCAAAAGGGAATACCCTTCATGAAGAGGCACATCGACTAATATTAGAGGAAGGGAAATTTGCTCAATATGACTTCTTTGATGCATTAGAAGAACACTTTCAAACGCCGATTGAAGAGTCATTACTTTCATCTAATATGGTTAGAAAAATTTTAGCACTAATGGATAGACGTGTTGGAAAAAGAAGATTAGTGAAGATGAAAGAGTTTATGATGAGTGAAAATGAAGTTATCCAATATTTTTATGTGTTAAGATGTCAGGCTGATGGAATTAAGTGAGGATAATTAAATGGTATACGTATATCTAGAGGAATTGCCAAAAGGAGTGAGACATTAGTGCCTAACTCCTTTTTATTAAGAATTTAATTCGGCCCAACAACAGAGTGTGGAATATAAGGTTCCTCTAGATAGGCTATTTCCTCGGATGTTAATTGCAAGGACAATGCATCAACGGCATCTTCTAAATGAGCTAATTTAGTTGCACCAATTATAGGAGCAGCAACTGTGTCTTTTTGCAGTAACCATGCAAGGGCAATATGAATGCGAGGAACTTCATGTTTTTTTGCAAGGCTTGCTACTCTTTCGATGATTTTTCGATCTGAATCGAACGAGGAATCATATTTAGATTTCTGGATTTCATCTGTTTCAGAGCGATAAGTTGTATGAGACCAATCACGTATTAATCTTCCCGATGCCAATGGGCTATATGGGGTAGTAGCAATTTTCTCCTCTTTGCAAAGAGGAATCATTTCCCTTTCTTCTTCTCGATATATAAGGTTTAAGTGATTTTGCATGGAAACAAAACGGGTCCATCCATTTTTTTCTGCCACGTATAATGCTTTTTGGAATTGCCAAGCATACATAGCAGAAGCCCCAATATACCTTGCCTTCCCTGATTTGACTACATCATGTAATGCTTCCATCGTTTCTTCAATTGGAGTATCGTAATCCCAGCGGTGGATAATATAGAGATCTACATAATCGGTTCCTAGGCGCTTGAGACTCTTATCCATTTCACTTAAGATAGCCTTTCTAGAAAGGCCTCTTCCATTTGGTCCTTGATGCATGCGTCCATGCACTTTTGTTGCAAGAACAATCTCATCTCGATTAGCATATTCTTTAAGGGCTTTTCCTATAATTTCTTCACTGGAACCCATGGAGTAGACATTTGCGGTATCAAAGAAATTTATCCCAAGTTCAAGGGCTTTCTTAATAATAGGTCTACTATTTTCTTCATTTAGTACCCAAGGATGAATCCAACGTTCTGGATTGCCAAAACTCATGCAACCAA
>DATMFU010000084.1:0-3464 GCA_035556015.1 Niallia sp.
TTCTTCAGCGTATGGAATGGCGAAGCTTTTTTGATTTTATGATTTATTTAGATTGTTCGAGGGAAAAACGCTTTGCTCGTGAAAGTTTAGAAACACAGCAGAAGTTGGATAAATTTAAAAATCGTTATTGGAAGGCAGAAGATTATTATTTAGATTCATTGAAACCACAAGAACAGGCAGATTTTGTATGGCAAGCGTAAATTAACAAGTTCCCCTTATCATAACTCCAAACAAGCAAATTATCTAGAAAATCCTCCTTTTTTTATATGATTAATAGACTCTTTATTTAGTCTGTTAATCTATTTTTTATTTCCACTTTGTTTTCTATGCTCTTTTATTATTTTACAAAAAATAGATGGTTTTAATAGGAGAATGCTGTTACTAGAAACGTCTTTTACTAATATATTGTAGTGTAAAAGAAAGCATGATAAAGGAGGGAAGAGAAGTTGAAATTAAAGCTGAATATCAAATTTATGGAAAAAGATAATAAAGACGAGTGTACGATTAAGCATCCCAAGGAAAATTGGGACAAGCCTATTAAGTGTAAGGAGATTGATATTATGCCTAAAAACCACGATAAATATTATGGAGAAAAACCATGGGAAAAGCCATGGAACCATGATTGTGAAAAACCATGGGATGATAAAAAGCATGATGACAAAAAATGCTGCGATGATAAACATGATGATAAAAAGTGTGACGATAAAAAGCACGATGACAAAAAATGTGATGATAAAAAACATGATGACAAAAAGAAACACGATGATAAACTGACTTATGTTCCAATCGCAGAAACTGGAATGTTTGCCGGTATTAGTATTGGTACAGAAGTAGAAATTTTTACTTCAAGTGAACAATATTCACCATTAAGAGGCATTTATCATGGAATTGTTAAAGATCATAAAGATGATAAAGACGCTTTCGTTTTGCTTCATTCAAACTATGTACGTCGTATACTTTTAAGTGATGTAAAGGTTGTTTATCCAGTATATTAAACAAAAATAAGCAATACTAACTAATAATTAATGAAATAACTCCTCTAATAATGAACTCCTTTTATCCATGTCTTCTTTTACACCACGAATATAAAACCCTATGAAAAAGCTCTAAAGATGCCTTCCTTAAGGACGGCATCTTTTACCATACATCAATCTAGTTGATTCAATTGACAAGTTAAATAACAAAAAAATAGCACATACTAATAAAAATGAGGAAAGGACTGGTAGCATGCCGAGAAAAAGTGCTGAAAATATAGAAGAAGTGGAAGAAAAAACATCTCCCTCTCAAGAAGAAAAGAAAGAAACAAGTGAAGTGGACAAGCTTTCTGAAATGCTAGCATCTGTCCTAGAGTATATTTCCGATGATGAAATAGAAGAAATAGATATTGATTATATTTTAGATAAGACAGCAGGGCTTAGAGATTGGTGGAACCAATACAAAGAAAAAAATAGGAAGCATATTGAAGAAGAAATTAGAGAATCACTAGGAGAATTATCATTAGAAGAATTAGAAAAAATTCGAGAACAAATTAAAGAAACAAAGAAATAGGTTCATAACGCTCAGAAGACTTAGTTAGCGGCGTACCATTTTCACATTCTTAAGTTGGAAATTTGTACATAAAAAAGCTCAGTTATGCTTCCTGAGCTCTCCTTATTATTGTTATATAATTAACCCACTTAACACCATACCAATATTAATAACAAAATGAAAAATAATACTTGGATAGATGCTATTGGTTTTAAGTGTAAGTATGGCATAAATCACTCCAGCAAGGGAGATTAATAAACTGAGAAAAAAAGAAAAACCAATGGCAAGATGAAGTAGACCGAAACCAACACTAGTAACAAATATTGCATAGCATGTAGAGGTGTGTTTTTTTAGAGCAGAAAGCAAGATGCCTCTCCATATAACTTCTTCCATAATGGCATTGATAAGGGAAAAAAGTAAACAAAACCAAAAGAGAGATGGGAGATTTTCAACATCTCTTTGAACAATAATAACCATATAAACGATACCATTCATAACCATTCCAATAATCCAAAACCAGAATACATGAATGGTATGAAAGGATAAGACAATCGGATTTTTCCAGTTAGGCCAAGCATTGTACCAAGTTACTTTTTTGTGAAAGAAAAGAAAGGTAAGTACTAGCCCTACTAGAATAAAACTGAGAGAAAAACGATTAAGAATAATTTTGATTTCCTTTAAAATAGCAAAACTTTCTAGATAATTTTTAGAAATCATAAACAAGACAAAGCCTACTAGAAAGGATAAAAATAGTGATATAAGGAAACGGTTTTCTCTATTAAAAAACAACATAATCACTAAGCCTATCCCTATAAGGGAGGAAATAATGCCATATTCAAAAGAAATAGATATAATTCCAAAAAGAAATAAAATGGCTATAACATTTATTATAATAACCCCTCCTGTTTTTGCTGTTTACAGTATTCGCTAATTCTGTTCTATACAAATCTATTATTATTCAACATAGTAAACCAGCAATCCTTCCAAAAAAGGAAAGCTTGTACTACAACTGCATATTAACTCTAATTTTATGACTATTTATAAATAGATATGTGTGAGGAAATCCTTATTTGGGCTAAATGACTTGTAGTGATCATAAGAAAATAGTAATGGGAATTTTTGTTTCGAAAACCGAATTTATTTTTGATGAGAGCATACTGATGAAGAAGGAAAGTTAGAAAACAAAATAGAATAAATTATGAGGAAGAAATGGGATGAATGGGGGATTGGCTGATGAAAAAAGTGTTGGTACTAGGTGGAACTCGTTTTTTTGGACGTAAGTTAGTGGAACTCTTAGTTAATGAAGGGCATCAAGTTACAATCATGACAAGAGGGCAATTGGAACATCCATTTGGGGACAAAGTAGAGCATATTATTGGTGACCGAGTAAAGGAGGAGCAACTTCAACGTAATTTTGAGGATCGATATTTTGATATTGTCTATGATAATATTTGTTATTCTTCGAACGAGGCACATTCTTTTTGCAAAGTGTTTAATGGGAAAATAGGAAAGCTTGTGTTTACTTCTAGTTTATCAACCTATGAGGTGGATGGGAAAGAGAGAAAGGAAGAAGATTTTCATCCATATACATATAAAGTCGTCTTTGGTGATTTGAATGATTTTACGTATGCAGAGGGAAAACGCCAAGCTGAAGCAGTATTATTTCAATATGCAAAATTTCCGGTAGTAGCGGTAAGATTGCCTATTGTACTTGGAACAGATGATTATACGCGCCGCCTTCATTTTCACGTTGAGCATGTTCAAGAAGAGAAAATAATTAACTTTGTCAATAGTGAAGCAGAAATGTCATTCATTACAGCTACAGAAGCAGCAGAATTTTTAAAATGGGTGGGCCTAGAAGAGGTAGAGGGTCCTTTCAATGCTACAGCAAGTGGAAAAATATCTTTAAGTAAATTAGTACAGTTAATCGAAGATGT
>DATMFU010000085.1:0-12866 GCA_035556015.1 Niallia sp.
AGAATCTTTTGTAAAACGAATTTATGGTGGGACACTGAAGTCCATGTTGGTTCAATTTATACAGGAAGACTCTTTATCTGAAGAGGATATTCAAGAACTACGATCTATGTTGGATCCAAAGAAGAAAAAGGAAACACGTTAAATACACTTAAAAGACGTATAAATTGTACGTCTTTTTATTATGGTCTTTGTGATAAAATACAATTAATTATGGTGGAGTAAATGATGCTAATATAAACGAGTATTACTATTAATAAATAGAGGTGCAGAAATGAAGTTAGATGAGTTTACAATTGGACAGGTGTTCAAAACGAAATCCTTCAAATTATCAAAAGAGGATATTATGAGATTTGCAGGGGAATTTGACCCTCAATATATGCATGTAAATGAGGAAAAGGCAAATCAGGGAAGATTTAATGGAATCATTGCTTCTGGTATACATACGTTAGCCATTTCATTTAAGCTTTGGGTTGAACAAGGCATGTATGGAGATGATGTCATTGCTGGAACACAGATGAATAATATAAAATTTATTAAGCCTGTGTATCCTAATGATGAATTACATACCATCGTGGAGGTTATTAATAAGGAAGCGAAGAAAAAGGAAACGGGAATTCTAACAGTATTGTTAACTACATTTAATGATAAAGAAGAAAAAGTTTTTGAAGGTGACTTATCGGTATTAATAAGGCGATGAGGGATATGAACGAAAAGAAAAATATCCAACTTAAATAACTCCCATCTTTTATTTAAGTTGGATTATTAATACTTGGATGTATCTAAATTATCGGGAGCTTATGTAAGAAAGAAGATAGGGCTACACCTCGGGACAAAATAGTTAAAAAGGGGTGGGGGAAAGGTTGCCATGAAAAATAAAAGTAAGATAGCAATTGTGGCTATTGTTATTGTTTGTATTTTTGTTTTCTTTCATTTATTAAAGAAGGATTTATGGGATGTTAATGCTGATTTATTGAAAGAAGAAGTATTGTCCATCGAACCATCGGTTAAAACAGTAAACTTACAAGACATAACTCCTTTTGAATGGGATTTAGCGTATTCTTTTGCCCCATACACTACGAAAGATACGATATATGAAACAGTTGGTTATAAGTGGGACCATATCAGTGAAACCGTAAATGAAGGAATGAACCAAATTGTTTTTCTGAAGGATAAGAAAGTGGTATGTTATTTGTATGGATACCCAGAGAATAACGGATATGGTATCTTTTTTAATACCCAAAATAAAATAGACGAGACCTACTCATCAGTTCTTAGTAGTGAGGATGATTTGAAATTTGAAGTACAACGAAGTGATGATGTGGTAATATTGTCGAATAATTAAGTGGTGATTACATATTCTAAAAAGGGATGTATTGCTTGGATAAAAAGTTGACCTTTTTCAAAGCCATCAGGATTCTGGTCAGATTTAGATTAGCGTTTTGTTAAAAGTAGAAGAGGATTATATATTCAGCAATGGATATATAGGATTGAATTCGGTTAGTACCGGACTCAATCCTTTTCATTTCCTTATAATCCTTTTTTATATCTAACATTTTTTATTTTTTGCCGGTTCTTCTTTTTTATTAAGATCGTCATCGGCTTGACGTTTTAATTGCCAGATAGCGTTGGTAATTTCGATAGCTTCAGAAGAATGAGCCGTATCGCGGAAACAATTATAAAATTGATAAGCAACAGCACTTAAAATATTCATACGAGGCTTTGGACGTTCCAGCTCTTCAATTAAATAGTCTAAATATTCGTCTTGTTCAGCTGTCGATTCTTTAAGGAATGATTTAAAGCCGGTAACTTGTTTGAGTATAACATCTTCTTCCATATTTTTTTGTTCAATGTGTTCGCTTATATAATCTTCAAAATATGGTCCAATCATCGTTTTGCGATTTTTAATAAGTCCAGGAACAATCATATCAAGTTGTTCAATGGCAAATTCTACAATGGGGACAGGATTGTCCTTAGATAGGTGAATCATTTTACTTGTTTGTAACATTTGATGGATCATACCAAATAGCAAAATGGCAGCATCGTAATGGTAAGGAATCAATCGCATCCCATAGATGTCTAAAAGTCGATGCGCCGTCCAATTTATTTCTTTCATAAAAATTTGGTCAACGAGTCGAGTCATTTCTTTATCGCCAGATTGGAATATCGTCTCAAAAATAGGGAGCAGATTTTGTTCTCTGTTTACTTGTAGACTAGAAATAAGCTGGACAGCAAGTACAGATTTATCATTTCGTTCTTTTCCAGTGATAGCTTGTACTTTTCGTATATTGACTTCTTCACGACTAATTTCAAGAATCGCAATAAGGCATTCTTTTTTAGAAGGGAAGTAATTATAAAAAGTCCCTTTAGAAATTTTCGCTGCATCTAATATATCTTGAATCGATGTTTCATTAAAACCTTTTTTTGAAAACAGCGTAAGACATGCTTGAATAATTTGACGTTTCCGATTGTTCATTGTTTCACCCTATATGTTTTTAGTTTCCAAATAAATTAGACTTGCATTCTAAATTTAATCTTATATACACATTTTTTCAAGTGCCTTTAGATGAAAATGTAGATTAAAAACGCTTACAAAATACCGTTTTATAGGGTTTACAGTATGAATAAAATGTTTTAATTATTTTTCTTGCATAAATTGGACTTGAAGTATAAACTATATCAAGTGAACTTATAAGAAAATAAAGTAAAGAGGGAATTCAAATGATGCAACAAACAACTAAAAAGCCCCCTTATTTAATGATTGCCATTTTATTTATTGGGGCATTTGTAGCGTTCTTAAACAACACGCTATTAAACGTAGCACTTCCATCAATTATGAAAGATTTTGATGTGGAAGCTTCAACAGTTCAATGGCTTGCTACTGGGTATATGTTAATTACAGGTATTTTAGTACCAGCTAGTGCGTTTTTAATTACACGTTTTAAAAACAAAACGTTATTCGTAACATCTATGTTTATTTTCGTGATTGGTACAGCTTTAGCTATCTGGTCACCAACATTTGCAGTATTATTAACAGCTCGTATGGTTCAAGCTGTAGGGGCAGCTGTAATGGGGCCTTTACTAATGAATGTTATGTTAGTTAGTTTCCCAGTTGAAAAACGTGGGACTGCTCTAGGTATTTTTGGTCTAGTTATGATCATGGCTCCAGCTATCGGACCTACACTTTCAGGTTTCCTAGTAGAGCACTTCTCATGGCACTACCTATTTATCGTTATTTTACCGTTTGCAGTAATAGCTTTATTACTTGCTATCTTTAAATTCGATAACATTATGGAAACTCGTCATGTAACAATTGATATCTTGTCCGTTATCTTATCTACAATAGGTTTCGGTGGATTATTATACGGATTCTCTACAGCTTCTTCTGCTGGTTGGGATGCATTTAAAGTTTGGGGTACAATCGCAATTGGTGCAATTGGATTAATTGTGTTCGTTGTTCGACAAATTAAACTAGAAAAACCATTATTAAGTCTAGAAACATATAAAAGTCCAATGTTTGCACTAAGTAGTGCAATTTCAGTAGTTAATGCAATGGCCTTATTCTCAGGTATGATTTTAATTCCATTATACGTACAAAACGTACGTGGCATCGAACCGTTAGACGCTGGATTAATGTTATTACCAGGGGCATTAATAATGGGGATCATGTCTCCAATTACAGGTAAATTATTTGATAAGATTGGACCTCGTCCATTAGCAGTTGTAGGTATGACAATTATTATTGTAACTACTTATTTCTTTACACAATTAGAATTAACTACAACATACGTACACTTAATTTTAATATATTCTATCCGTATGTTAGGTATATCATTAGTTATGATGCCAATCATGACAAATGGTTTAAACTCATTGCCACAACGTTTAAACCCACACGGTACAGCAATTAATAACACACTTCAACAAGTTGCAGGTGCGATTGGTTCAGCGGTTATGATTACAATCATGACAAACCGTGCGAAAAGTAGTGCGGAAGATATGGATATCGAAGCAACTGTTACACAAAAAGCACAAGACAAAGCAATGGAATTAATTGCTGGTGGTACAGATCAAGCAGAAGCACAAGTACAAGCTGCTAAATTTGCAAAAGATTTAGCCTCTACAATGGCGAAACAAGCACAAGTGGACGGTATTAATTTTGCATTCTTAATCAGTACATTTATCGCCGTTGTTGCATTAATTTTATCTTTATTCTTAAAACGAGTAAAAGTAAATGCAGTGAATAGCGGAGCAGTTGAAAAAGAAACAACAGAAAAAGAACATGCATAAAAGAGGTTGAGATTCAAAATGACCTCAGAATGAGTATAGCCGCTGGCGTTTTACGTAAGTAAAAGTCAGCGGCTATTTTTGCATAGAAAGACACTTAATCTCGATTATATTCAATTAGAGGTCTAAAAAAGTAAGTATTTGTGCCTAGTACAGATACTTACTTTTTTTATTTCTTCCTTTCCAAGATGAAAGGAAGAAAACAGCAATGGATAACCAAATGAAACTAAAGGAAATCCAATGTACCATAGTAATTGTTTGATTAAATAGGAAAATTCCAAGGAGAAAAGTGATTGTTGGTGTTATATATTGAAAAAAACCAATGGTTCCTAAAGAAATTCTTTTTGCACCTTCCGTGAACCATAAGAGGGGTAAAGCTGTTAGGATACCTGCGAAAACTAATAAAATGCTAATAGAAAGATTTGAACCGAATTCCATATTATTCGTTTGTTGCATAAACACTAAAATAATTAATGCAAAAGGAGTGACCATCATGGTTTCTATACACATTCCGACTACTGCGTCTGTATGTATGTATTTTTTCACTAACCCATAGATACCGGAAGTAGCCGCTAATGAAATAGCAATCCATGGAATTGCCCCAAAGTCATATGTAATTACTAGCACTCCTAAAAAAGCCATTATCATAGATAAAAGTGTACTTGTTTTTAGCTTATCTTTTAAGACAAAAACACCTAAAGCCATACTAACAATCGGTGTAATATAGAGACCTAAACTTGCCTCTATAATATGTCCATTAATAATAGCCCAAATAAATAGTAACCAATTTCCACTGATTGCAAGAGACGCTATAAAGAAATAGATGAATTGTTTCCAGTTTGCTTTAAAATCTTTCAATAAATGAAAGAAGATAAACCTCTTATTAGACTGAACTATCATGATGGTAAAAATAAAAATGAAGCCCCATAAAATTCGGTGAGCTAAGATTTCCATTGGCGAAACTCTTTCTAAAGCATCCCAGTATAATCCTAGAAATCCCCAAATTAGAAAGGCTAAGAAGGTATAGAGATAACCTATCTTTGTCTCATTTTGACTGGAAACGTTGGTTCCTCTTGAAAATGGAATTCCACTAATCACACCATTCACCTCCATATTTACTCTAATTCTTCATACAATAACGAGATCTTCGTGTTCTTATATCTAAATTGTAGTGTGTTCCAAACTAAACGTAAAATTGAACTTTTGAATCGTTTGCTATAGTATAAAGTTATAGTGAATAATCCAATAATAACCAGTTAAGGTAGGTGAGGAAATGTCACCACAACAACTTCGATATATCGTAGAAATTGCTAAGCATAATTCGATCAGCCAAGCTGCTTCTGCCCTATATGTAACACAGCCGAGTATTAGTAAAGCGGTTCGTGAGCTCGAAACAGAGTTAGGAATTACGATTCTAGATCGTACGAATAAAGGGGTTATGTTCACAAAGGAAGGAACAGAACTATTATTTTATGCAAAAAAATTGTTAGAACAAATGGAGTCTGTTGTCGATCATTTTAATAAAGCGAAAATAACCAATGTAACAAAGTTTTCTATTTCCTCTCAACATTATGGGTTCGCCATAGAGGCTGTTGCTAAATTCATGGATTATTTTGCTGAGCGAAAGTATGAACTTTCGATTCGAGAGGGTAAGACGACTGATGTAATTGATGATGTGTATGCAGGCAGGAGTATTCTTGGAATCCTATCTATTACTGATTTAAACAAGCACCTATTTGAGCGTTATTTTACTTCAAAGTTTTTAACATTCACACCACTTGCTTCCATGAAGCAGCATGTCTTTCTAAGAAATGAACATCCTTTGGCCCGCCTCGAAAGCATTTCCTTAGAACAATTAAGAGATTACCCGTATTTAACCTACCAGCAGGATGATATGTTACTACATTTTGCAGAAGAAACCTTGAATGTAGACAATCTTGGAAAAATAGTTTATCTCAAGGATAGAGGGGCAATGAATAATCTCTTGTCCAATACAGATAGCTATAATTTAGGAACAGGTTGTATCGTAACTAATTACATATATCCCAATATTATCTCTATTCCATTAGAAGGGGGAAATTTAATTCAAATAGGTATGGTGAAAAGAAATAATGTGTTTTTGCCTGAAGAGATTTTAGAATATATCAAATTATTGAAATCATCTCTAGAAAAGTCCATGCCAAAAGAAACCTAAAATAATGTAGTTTGGCACTTTTGTTAGATTAGAAGATTTTTGAGAAGAGGATGATGGGGTTGCCTTGTGTGCATGAGTTTGGGATACTGCATGATTTTGACAAGCAAAAAATATACAGGGATTATGAGCCACAAAAATATCATTGTATATCTATAGATGATGATATTATTGGGAAATTAGTAGAGCAATTATCTATCATAAAAACATATTTTCATTCGTTTACTAGACCAAACGATGGTTTAGCTTATTGGGGGATTACCATTATTCCACCTGAATCATTATCCTTATTTTATGAGGTGGTCACATCTTTCAATTACATAATGAAATCAAATGAACTTCAAGAACTAGCTTTAATAATAATGCAGGCAATGGAAGAGAAACAATATCTTATCCACTTTGGAATTTGAACTGGACTTGTTTGAAATAGTTAAGTAGCTTAAAAGATGGATAGAGGAGATAAGTATGAGAGGACTAATAATCAAATCACCGTGGATGGAAAGAATTTTAGATGGGGAGAAGACCTGGGAGATAAGGGGGTCCACTACAAAAATAAGAGGGAAAGTAGCTCTAATTAGGAGTGGATCTGGAAAGGTATTTGGTGAAGTAAGTATCATTGATAGTAAAGAGCTAACCTTAAAGGAATATAAAGAAAGTAGGAAATTTCATTGTATTGAAAGTGAAACATCTCAAGAATTACCGTATAAAAGAACGTACGCTTGGGTGATGGGGAATCCACAATTCTATGAAGAACCAATAGCCTATAAGCATCCTAGGGGAGCAGTTATCTGGGCGAATCTTTCAAAACAGAACGAAACGGGGAGAGAGAAATGAATATTCGAATATTAAATGAATCTGATGCACAGCTCTATCAAGAATTACGTTTGCGTGCATTAAAAATTAACCCTGAAGCATTTGGCTCTACATATGAAAGGGAGGTTAAGTTTACGCATGAGACTGTTGTAGAACGATTAAGACCAACAGAGGATAAATTTGTTTTAGGTGCATTTGGGGATAGGGATGTATTAGTTGGAATGGTTACTTTTATGCGTGAAAGTAGTTCGAAAACTGCCCATAAAGGAAATATTTATGGGATGTTTGTGACACCAGAAATGCGAGGGCAAGGGGTAGGGAAATCACTGTTACTTGAACTAATTAAACAGGCAAAAACTTGCATTGGATTAGAACAAATTAATTTAATAGTAGTATCTAACAATGATCAAGCAAAGAATCTATACAAATCAATTGGATTCGAAGTGTATGGCGTAGAAAAGAATGCACTAAAATTTAACGGGAAGTATTTTAATGAAGATTTGATGGTTTTACAATTGTAGAAGAAAAGAGGAGGGTTACATTGGAAAAGCGGAAATTATCCATTCTAGTATTTATGCTAAGTTTTTTCTCATTACTTATTTCTCTTAAATTATTTTGGAACTTAGGCATTTTTGTTGATGAGTATGGTTTAAGTCCTGATCTTGTTAACGGTGGAGACTTTTGGTTAACGATGGATTGGCTAAGATTATTATTACTGTTATTGGTGTGTGTAGTATCTGGGATTAGTATATTTAGTACGAAACAAAATAAGTGAAATAAAGGGGCTTACATATGAAAAATAATTTATTAGCACTTTCAATTTTTGGTTTAGGTCTATGTTTCGTATTGGGCTGTTGGCTAATTTCCGATAGTTTACGAGATAAAGAAACGGATACTATTATTGAAACGGAACATCCATTGTTAACAAAACCTGAAGTAGCAGAGTACTTAGGTATAAGTGAGGATGAAGTTCAAAAATTAACTAATTTATATAATGAATATGATGTCGAAGGTTCTTATACCATTGAATTACCTCATATTAAAATTGATAAATCGTACTATTATCCAAAAATGGCTATAGATACATGGCTTTTAAGTGTTGAACTACCAACAGTTCCATAATATTATTTGCTACCGATTGTCTTTCTATTTTAGGTATCTACTATCTTTTAATGAGTATCATTTTTCTCCTCGCGTATAGAAAGATTAATTTATTATAATCTATATTATTTTCAACAATATTTTACACTCATGAGAAACTTAATAAGGCTAAATTGCTAAAATAAAAAGAAAGACAAACATGTCTAATTCAAGAAAACGCTATAGCTAAGGAGAAAGTATGGACAAGGAAGCAATTATTAAACAAATTAAATCACATATTAAAAA
The DNA here is from genome assembly GCA_035556015.1 of Niallia sp. Taxonomy (GTDB): domain Bacteria; phylum Bacillota; class Bacilli; order Bacillales; family Cytobacillaceae; genus Niallia. The sequence continues at coordinate 8,675 of DATMFU010000085.1, forward strand.
TACAAGTAATTCACAAAAAATATCAGAAATCCAAAATCTTTTAATTGAATTACTAAATTACGATTTTCGATTACTTGATGGAATAGTATCGGAAGTGAAAATAAAGCAACCCAAAAAAACGAAGTATTTTAAACAAATAAAAATGGGTCAAATCTATGAAATTTTTCTCAAGGATATTCAAAAGTATAATTATGGTGTGGTTATCAGAGGAGATCTAATCCTTAATAAATACGACTATATAATCATTGGATATTTAGACGTTTTTTCAGACACTCCTTTAGAGGTAGAAGAAATATATTCATATACTAGGAATCATAAGTTTTTAATGATTGCTAATTCTGGGTATGCATCAATAATGACTTATGATTGGAAATTAACTAGTCAATATACGGAAAGTATATTTTCTGATGAAGAATTACAAAGCATTGAATATGTTACTTGTATTGAGGGAGAATATTACAGAAGTAAGGGAGATAGTAACAGGGTATTATTTGATTGTGAAATAATTGAAGAGAAAGAGGCTAAACAAATACCAAACCCATTGGGGTTAGTTGGGGATTTGGCCATTATGGAAATCTTAATAGAAAGATATCAGAAAAAGCGTATGGTTTAGATGTTTGGGGAACTATTCGGGATGATAATCAAATAGAGAAATTCTTGTTGGTTAGCTAAGGCATTAAAAATACATTCCATTGAGAATAAATCAAAAAGCTCGAAAAACTTCTCCGAAGAACAGGTATAGGTTAATTAGTACATCAAATACGCTTAAGAAAAGATCGGGGATATACAATTGGTAGTTTTTTTGTTGGATGTCATAGTAAGTTTCCTGGTTTTAGCAATAATATTTAATTCAATTGGTCCAATCTTAAAAGCAAAGCTAAATAGTAAAACTTTAAAAAGAATTGCTGCTGTATTTGGAGGAATTGGTATTTTCTTAGTGGGAACAGGGATGTATATTGGAGGAGGAATGTCTTTAAAGGCATATTAATTATATAACTTTTTTAATAGAACTAATTACTTTATGTATTTCTATTTTCATTTATCGTCTAAAAAAAATTAGGATATTCAAAATTATTTAATGTCTATCTATTAAGTTTAGTCACAATTAGTTATGGTGTTTATATTTACTATATAGTTGCAAGTTTTATTTATTACTAAGTTCGGTTATCTCAAATTACCATACATATCTTAGATTCCTTCTGATAATACTATTAGTTATTGGAGGTGTATCTTAATGGATCAAAAAGATTTTATGGATGTGTATACCAAGTACTTGCAACAAGGCAAAAACCAGGCTCAAATGGAGGCAGCAGAGGAAATTGCTCCAGACTTAGAACAAATCGTTGCTGTTCGAAAAAATGAACAAGACGATATTATTGCATTTAAAACCAGTAGCGGAAGGGAATTAGATTATTTAACTGCTTTAGACGAAGCGAAAGCAGGAAAGTTAGCTCATGTAGATGTGTTTCATAAGTATGGCAGAGATATACTTAGAAGTGAACCAGATGGTATTAAAGAAAACAATTTAGATAATTTACCTTCTTTTTAAATTTAAATAAAAGAGTAAGTTTTCTACTTGAAAAAGGGACTATTCCTTCATTTTAAAGGAATAGTCCCTTTTATTTGCTTTTAAGTGGAGATGCAAAACTAAGTTTTATAGGTAAAGATATGTAATTCTTTATTGAACAGAATTACTTTCACTTGTAGCAACAAGTCTGCTAGCTGATTCCTTTTTACCGTGTAAGAAATAGTAAAGAATGATGGAAACGATAATAACTCCTACCATCGAAGCGAAAATAGAACGGTATCCCAAACTTGGTACTAATTTACCTAATACATAAGGACCGAAACCTAAACCGATGTCATAAAGAATAAAGAAGGTAGAAGTCGCTAAGCCCACTCGTTCACGTGGTGTTACTTTTACGGCAACAGCTTGAGCTACTGAAGTAAAGTTACCATACCCAATACCAATACAAATCGCTGCAAGAATAAAGATAATGGATGATGTTGCAGAGCTAAATACATACATACCAATAGCAAAAATTATTAAGCAAGGGTAGATAATAACATTAGCACCTCTAGCATCTAACAACTTACCAGTTATAGGTCTTGTTAAAATAATGACTGCTGCATATATTAAGAAGAAATAGCTTCCGATTTCAACTAAATTAATTTCAGCTGTATAAAATGACATGAATGAAAGTACACCAGAGTATGCTAATCCTACAAATAAAGAAACAATCGAAATTGGTAATGCACGAACTTCAATAAATTTTGATAAAACGCCTGTATTTTCTGTTGTTTTCACTATTCCACTTTGGACAGGTTTAGCAAGTGTAGGAGGAAATTTAATAAAGAAGAAAATAACAACTACTATAATTGCTAAAATCGTATTAAAAATAAAAATGGATTGGAACCCTTCGAAATGTTCCATAAGAAAAAGTCCGATATAAGGACCAACAGCAGTTGCTAAAATTGCGCTTAAACTAAAGTAGCCAATTCCTTCACCGCGACGATTTATAGGTAAAATTTGTGCAATGATAGTTCCTGTTGCTGTACCTACTAATCCAACAGCAATTCCTTGTAATAAACGGTAAACTAATAACAGGGTGATAGTAAAAGATGCAAAATATAAGATAGTTGTAATAAAGAAGCAAATTAAGCCTAGTAATAATGTTTTTTTACTGCCTAATTTCCCGATAAATTGACCGGCACCTAAACGACCAATTAATGATCCGATAATAAAAATACTTGATGCTAATCCAGCTGTACTTGTTGATACATTAAATTCACTTACAGCGAATTTTGCGATCGTTACGATTAATAAAAAATAAACAATAGTTGCTAAAAAGTTAATTACTGATAGCGTAATAAATTCTTTCGTCCATAATTTTTCGTTTGTCTGTTCCATAAAACTCCCCTAATACTTCAAAATATTTCTTTGGATAATTTGTAAAACTTCTTTTGTTACGTCGAGCTGTTCTTTTGATAGTCCTTGTACCGCATGTACTAAAAATGGATTTATTTCTTTTCGCATTGTTACCATTTTTTCTTTCCCAAACTCAGTTAACAGGATGATTTTTTCTCGTTTATCCTGTCCTTGTTGAATTTCAACCATACCCATGTCACATAGTTTTTTAATGATCTTTGTTAAAGCGGGTTTCTCGATGTGAAGAGCATTTGTTACATCGCCAAAATTATTTGTATCCACACTTTCTAAAACACGCATAACTCGCCAATATGATCCAGATAAACCGTGTTTTTCTAAAATACGATTTATATGATTTGTAAAAGGCCGATTTGTACGACTAAATTCATTAAAAAAATCTGCGTTGTAATTCAATAACCTATCACCTCACTAATTAAAAAAAAGGTTAACTAAATTAATTAACTTAGTTAACTTGTTAAAGTATAAAGTATGGAATTTATTATGTAAATATTAAATTCAAATTGCTTGTTCAATAACACTGTGTTCATAAAGAAATAAAAGCAACGGATTTTTAAATACAGGATGAAAAATAATACTGGTCGAATGACATTGTTTATAAGAGGTTTTATCCATTTCCTTATATTTTTATTAACTAAGGTGTATTTATTTCGATAATTATTAATGAAACGAGGATTTAGTTAGAAGTAGGGGACAGTAGATAATTAATTACTACTATATATAGGAAATCTAATTAAAGTCTTTTTATTTTCATTATTTCAAAAGGTGGAGGAAAGATAATGAGTCTGTGCTTAAAAGTAAAAGAGAGTGCTTGAAGTTTTAATAAGGAATGAATGGAGTTAAATCATTGAAAATTTAGTCCTTATAAATATAAAAGAACTACTTTTTACTATATATATATATATCGATTATTTCTTATATATAAAAGTTTTATCAGTAATATCAATAGTTGGGTTATTCTATTTTTTATACTATATAAATATTAATCTAAAAAACTTTTGAATAGTTGTTGACTTAGTAAATGTTATTGTGATATATTATTGAAGTCGCTTCTGAGCGATAAGATATTGCTCTTTGAAAACTGAACAATAAACGTCAACAATTATCGTTTTATAACACTTGTTGTAAAACAAAATTAAGTAATACAAAAGCTAGAGTTTAGCAATGAGCTAATCTTACTCTTTATTGGAGAGTTTGATCCTGGCTCAGGACGAACGCTGGCGGCGTGCCTAATACATGCAAGTC
>DATMFU010000086.1:0-2800 GCA_035556015.1 Niallia sp.
TTTATTTCTAATTTATATACTCTACTTTCCCATTCAGCTGAGAAAGTAGTAATTAATATTTCATTGTCATTATAAGGATTCCATGAAAATTCTGTTTCATGACTCTGAATCGTTTTCGCAACTAATTTTTTTCCTATCGAATCGATTACATGAATTTCCCCTTCAGAATCAGAAAGGATACTATAAACTAATATATAATTATCATTTATTAATACATTTGCTAATTCGGATTCAGACTTAAATATAGAGGTATGTTTACCTGTATGAAGATCATACGTATATAACTCATAATCCCCCTTTACATTAGCTGCATAACAAATAGTATGATTATTAATCCATCCAAATACTTGAATAAATTCTCCTTCACTAGGACTAATCGGAGGAAGAATCGTCTTTTCTATTTTCCTGTCCTTTGCCTCTTTATCACTTGGTGTATTACTCTGCTTTACATCACAGCTGGACAGAATAAGTGTGAAAAAAGTGAAGAGGAGAATAGTTACTAACATGTTTCCTTTATAGAAACGTCTCATTTTTTCACACTCCTTGTTACTTTTCTTTCATTCATTTTTTCCCTTATAGAATAGTAACACAAAAAAGCCGATTTTTCGGCTTTTTTTACGTTACTTTATAAAATAATAAAAAAGAGCTATATTTATTTAAATCTACATATATAGTGAAGCAAGGAATATACCTGTCATATCTTGATAAATTTCATCGAATTGTGATAAGGGTAGTGGATTAATCCCTTTTCCTAGCTCTATTGTAAATGCAGGTTGTTTGAATTCTTGAATAAACCAATCTTTATATCCGGCATGACTATCTACATACTGAACAGCATTATAGCCACTTACCCGATTAAATTCAGCAGCTATTTTCCCAGAATTCAGATCCTCCAGACCCTCATATCCCCAATAAAATTCTTTCCCCTGAGTATGAAGGGCGAGCATACGGTCAAACTTTTCATTTTCTGCAAGTTTTGCCATTATGATAGCTTCCGGTTCAGTAAGAGGTGCATCACCCGGATAATCTCTAGGAGCTGGTGATTGAGGTTCTTTTCTCTCCTTTTCTATTTCCCAATTTGCAGGAAATTGATTATTCAAATCCACACCACGTATATTTGCCTTCCAACCAGTAAAATCGGTACTACCATTATTTACAGAAATAACTTCTTTATTCTTCTTCTCGGGTGGTCCATTTAGTACAAGATCTACACCATCAGGGTTAACCATAGGAACAATGGAGAGACTTACTGATTGATATAATGGTAGTGTGCTAAGGTTTCTTATACGGGAATTATTCGTTAACGACAATAAAAAATCATTAATAAAAGACATAAGGATAGAAGAGGTAATCCATTCATTTGCATGGAAAGATGCATTCATATGGACTTTCTTTGAGCCTTTTCCTATTTTCAATTCATAAATATTTTTGCCTAATACACTTTTTCCAATTACATGAAGCTTAACAAATGGAAAAATGCTAACTAAGTGTTTTACATCGCGTTCCATTTCCGCATAGTTATATTTCTTTTTTCCGTCTACTTTTTTTAATACCATTCTATTTGGCACAAGTACTTGCTGTCCTATTTTTAATTCATTTGGATTTATATCTTGATTTAATAATAATAAACTATCTACTGATATATTTCGTTTACCAGCAATTTTCCATAATGTGTCTCCATCTCTTATTGTTAGGCTTTGTACTTCAAATCCAGGAATTTGAATTAATGAAGAGCTTTTTATATGATTTGGATCAATTTTTGGATTACTATCTATAATAAGATTTAAGGGAACCATAAATAGCTGGCTATAATACCATAGTGTGTCACCTGGTCTTACCTTTATTTCCACTAGTCACTCCCCCTCCTCTGTTAAAAACATATGATAATAGAAGAGAAAACATTCATAACGATCTTTAATTTACCGTACTGCTTAATTCCTATTACAAATGAGTATGAAAAAATAAAAAAGAGATTACCCTAAAAGACAAAGTTACAATTTTAAAAGCAATCATTATTACTTTTAAAATTGATGTAGGTCGATTAAGACAATCTCTTAAATTTAAAACTTATTTATACCATTATTTTTTTGCAAGCCATGCTGCACCAATAACTCCAGCTGTATTTCCTAATGTCGCTACGTCAATTTTTGTAGATTCAGCAACACTTTTAAAAGAAAACTTCAAGAAATTATCTCTTACTGGTTTTAATAGTACATCTCCTGCTTTAGAAACTCCTCCACCTAAAACGATTTTTTCAGGATTAAGTGTATTAGCTATATTTGCAAGTACTAGACCTAAATGAAAAGCAACGAACTGAACAATTTCACATGCTAATTCATCTTCTTTTTTCGCAGCATCAAAAACATCTTTTGCCGTAATAGCCCCTTCTTGATCTAAGATGGAATGAAGTATGCTCAATTTATGTCTTTCAGAAAGTTTTTCTTTGGCTAATCGTACTATTCCTGTTGCAGAAGCAATCGTTTCTAAACAACCATGTTTTCCACAATTACAAGGAGCACCATTTTCAACGATAGCTGTTAGATGTCCAATTTCTCCTGCTGCACCTTTTACACCTTGTACGATATTACCGTTTACAATAACTCCGCCACCTACACCTGTTCCTAAGGTAACACAAACCAATTCCTTACATCCTTCACCTGCGCCCTTCCACATTTCACCTAGAGCTGCACAGTTTGCATCATTATCAATCGTTACTGGTAAACCTAAATCCTTCTCCAATGTTTCTTTTAATGGAAAATTATCTGGCCAACCTAAATTTACTGTATTAAAAATAACGCCT
>DATMFU010000087.1:0-16854 GCA_035556015.1 Niallia sp.
ACCTGTCAACACGGGTCTTGTTTCGGAAGTAGAGACTGCAAAAACTGTTTGTTTGATAAGGTTTTTTAATAAATCAGCTGGGATTTTAAACATATTCTGTTCAGATAGCTCTGGTAAGTGTGGGTATTCTTCAGAGTCCAATCCATTTAGGTTAAATTCTGACTTTCCAGAACGAATAACTGTTTGTAAATTCTCAACTTCAATTTCAACTTGACTTGTAGGTAATTTTTTTACGATTTCACTGAAAAATTTAGCTTGTAATACAATGGATCCAAATTGTTTTACATCAACAATCTCTGTTTCATTTTCTTCTTTAGGAATAAAAGATTCAATAGATATATCAGAATCGCTTCCAGTTAATGTGACACCTTCTTCATTAGCCACAATTTTTATACCAGTTAGTATAGGTATTGTCGTTCTACTAGTTATTGCTTTCATAACATCTTGCACACTTTGAACAAGATAATCTTTTTGGATGATAAATTTCATTATTGATCCTCCGTAAAAATAGTTTTATTAATGTTCTAATTGCGTTTTATTAATAATATAATCTTTTAAAAAAATAGTAGTAACAGTAGTAGGCCCTGTTAGTATGTGGATAACCCATCTAGGATAAGGAAACACAGTCTATCCACATGTGGATAGACTGTGTCTAAGTATATAAAAGTTATACACATAATTCTACTATATTCGACAATAAAAAAATTAAGTAATTTTTAATAGCTCGTTAATTTCTTTAAGTTGTTTTTGTAAAGATGAGTCCGTTGCTAACATTTTAGAAATCTTTTCATGGGCATGTATAACTGTAGTATGGTCTCGACCACCAAATTCTTCTCCTATTTTCGGCAAGGAAAAGTCTGTTAATTCTCGGGAAAGATACATAGCTATCTGTCTAGGAAAAGCAATGGATTTTGTTCGTTTTTTTGCCTTAAAGTCCTCTAATTTTATATTAAAATGATCACCAACTACTTTTTGTATATCATGAATGGTAATTACCTTTGGTTTAGAGCTAGGTACGATATCTTTCAATGCTTCAGCTGCTAAATCTGCATTAATATCTTTATTAATTAAGGATGAGTAGGCTACAACACGAATAAGTGCACCTTCTAATTCACGTATATTAGTATCAATTTGATTAGCAATATATAGCATCACTTCATTTGGTATATCTAAACCATCAGCTTTTGCCTTTTTTCTTAAAATAGCGATTCTAGTTTCTAAGTCAGGAGGAGTAATATCTGTTATTAGCCCCCATTCAAAGCGAGAACGCAAGCGATCTTCTAACGTTGGGATCTCCTTCGGTGGGCGATCACTTGAGATAATAATCTGCTTACTTTCCTCATGTAAAGTATTAAAAGTATGGAAGAATTCTTCTTGCGTCGATTCTTTTCCAGCAAGAAACTGGATATCATCAATTAAAAGTACATCTACATTTCTGTATTTATCTCTAAATTCTGCCCCTTTGTTATCACGTATACTATTGATAAATTCATTTGTAAATTTTTCTGAAGATAAATAAACTACCTTTGCTGAAGGATTGTGATCTAATACGTAGTGACCAATCGCATGCATTAAGTGAGTCTTACCTAGTCCAACTCCTCCATAAATGAATAAAGGATTATATGCTTTGGCAGGTGCTTCTGCAACAGCAAGTGAAGCAGCATGTGCAAATCTGTTTCCAGAGCCTATTACAAAAGTATCAAACGTATACTTCGAATTTAGTATCGTTTGTTCCCCAACTTCTTCTTCTTTTGCTTTTTTACTTTTTGCTGAAATTTGTTGATTAAATTCCTCTTCTTGTTGGTTTTGAGGAATAATAAATTTCACCATCAATTCTTCCCCGGTGATTTCATAGAGTATTCCTGCAATAAGCTGAGAATATCTTTCTTCTAACCAATCACGCGCAAATTCATTTGGAGCGGTAATGACTAATAGATCTCCTTGTAAAGAATGTGCTTTTGTTGCTTTTAGCCATGTATCGAAACTTGGTTTACTTATCTTTGTTTCAATATTACTAAGGGCATTATTCCAGAGATCAGTTATATTGTTCAATGAGAATTCGCCTCCTTTGCATTGGTTTTAAAGTCCCTATAGAGCTTTTTGTTTTGAAAAAAAGTTATATTTATTAGACGATTTATAGTTTAACGTGCCTAAAAAATTAAATTTCATTTATAAAAATTTACATAGTAAATATAGCTTTTACAAAAAAAAAGAGCATAAAAAGTTTAGTTGATTATTATAATTTTCTAGACAATGTTTATTATTTTAGATGGCAATATCCAGCATTTCCTAAATAAAAGAAAAGCTAATTATAAGGAAATACAGGAGCAAAACCAAAATAATTATGTGAGATACCTTATTTGTGTCTTATGTGGAAAAAAATATAATAAGGAAGAATAGTGGTATTTCGACAGTATCCACTAGTTGTGGAAAACTCTGTCCAGGTATTCTTAATAAGATGTCCACAACTTATCCACAATCTGTGGATAGTTTAGTTATGCACAGAATTTATTCAAATGTGAAAACAAAACTATAATATCAAAAAATCATAATAACTGCAATGGTTTTTAATATCTTATCCACAAGCTAATTAGCATGTTAGTAAAAAATGTCCACAGGTTATGACTTTGTTGAAAAACTGTCAATAAGCTTTGTGGATATTATTTTTTCGTCGAAAATTATCCACAAGTGTCGAATCGATGGTAAAATTTAATAAAAGTTTTTCTAAATAAATATTAGGAAATAATAAAAAGAAGAGGTATAATAATAAATTGAAATAAGAGAGAAAGTTTACTAAAGGATTTATAAAACTAAAATAGTAAACAATAAAGTCCTGTTTATTAGTAGAGACAGGAATTAAATAAAATGAATAGTTGACAATTAATTACCTATGTTTATATAATTGTAAGGACTGTCTATAGAAGCTATTCCTCAGGGAGGTGTCATATACAATGAAAAGAACTTATCAACCAAATAAACGTAAAAGAAGTAAAGTTCACGGATTCCGTAGCCGCATGAGCAGTGCAAATGGACGCAACGTTCTAGCACGCCGTCGACGCAAAGGAAGAAAAGTATTATCAGCTTAGGCCACTGAAACGTCAGTGGTCTTTTTTTTCAATTTATATAAGTTTTTTAAAAACTTTATAAAAGAAGTTAGATAAAAGAATGTATTCTTCTTTTTTCGTTAATAAATAGTAAAGACCATAAACTCTTGATTCTTGAATCAAGAGTTTATAGATTTAATATCTGTAAGGATAGTTTAAAGAAATTATTATTTCCTTCTCTCTATTTATAGATTTGATTCAGGTGTTAAAATATGGTGAAAGTAAATCGTTTATTGTAAAGACTAACTTGTAAGAAAGTTAGGCTTAAGCTGAAAGATTGAAGGAGTAAAAAGGTGAAAAAAGAATTTAGGATAAAAAAGAATAAAGAATTTCAACTAGTGTTCAAGCAGGGGAAGTCTTTTGCTAATCGACAATTTGTGATTTATAAGCTTAAAAAAGAGGAACAAATGCATTTTCGTATTGGATTATCAGTTAGTAAAAAGATAGGAAATGCTGTAATGAGAAACCAAGTTAAGCGTTATGTCAGACAAGCCTTTCTCGAATTAGAAGATCAAATAGAGAATAAATATGATTATGTTATTATCGCAAGAAAGCCAGTTTCTGATATGGGGTTTGAAGAGGTTAAAAATAGTCTTCAACATATTTTGAAGATTGCAAAAGTCATAAATAGAAAGAATTAATAGGAAATTTAGTTTAAGCGTTTCCTATCAAACAAATATCAGTTACAATAATATTAAAGTTACACTCGAAAAAAATAGTATTGCAGGAGGATTTGACGCTTGAAGAAAAAATTATTTGCAGTAGCTGGTCTGATCTTTTTAATGACCATATTAACTGGCTGTACAGAGTTTAACAAGCCAATTACATCCGAAAGTGAAGGATTCTGGAATGAATATATTGTTTATCCATTATCACAGCTGATTATTAAGACAGCAGAATTTGCGGGTGGAAATTTTGGTATTTCCATTATTATCGTTACTATTTTAGTCCGCTTAGTCATCTTGCCACTTATGATTAAACAAACGAAAAGTAGTAAAGCGATGCAAGCAATTCAGCCACAAATGAAGGAACTACAGCAAAAATATAGTTCTAAAGATCAAAAGACACAACAAAAGCTTCAAGAAGAGACAATGAAGCTGTTTAGAGATAATAAGGTAAATCCAATGGCGGGTTGTTTTCCACTTCTTGTACAAATGCCTATTTTGATTGGATTTTATCATGCTATTTCTCGAACTAGGGAAATTGCCTCACATGATTTCCTGTGGTTTAGCTTAGGAGAAGCTGATCCATACTACATCTTGCCAATCGTAGCAGCAATAACTACATTTATACAAACTAGAATGACAATGGTAGGAACCCAAGCTAACCCTCAAATGCAGATGATGCAATGGATTATGCCTATTATGATTTTAGTTTTTGCAATCAACTTCCCAGCAGCTTTATCTTTATATTGGGTAGTAGGGAATATCTTTACTGTGATCCAAACTTATTTTATAAAGGGTCCAGAAATTAAAGAAGCAGCTCAAACAAGTAAAGCAGGAGGAGCGAAGAAGTGAAGGAAGTTACTGCCGTAGGACAAACAGTCGATGCAGCAGTGGAATCAGCTTTAGCTCAGCTTAAAACAACAAAGAATCAAGTTGAAATCATTGTTGTTGATGAAGGAAAGAAAGGTTTTTTTGGATTTGGTGCGCGTTCTGCAAAAGTAATGGTGAAAAGAAAGATAGATCCAATTGAATCGGTTAGAAGTTTTCTTGCAGAAATATGTGAGAAAATGGGAGTTCTTGTACATATAGATATCCAGCAAAAGGGGAGAAATATAATATATGAGCTTTCAGGTGAAAAAATTGCCCTTTTAATAGGAAAACGTGGCCAAACCTTAAATTCTATTCAGTATTTGTCACAATTAGTTATTAATAAAGAGTCAAAAGAATATTTTAAAGTTATTTTAGATGCAGAAGGATACCGAGAGCGGAGGAAACAAGCTTTAATCCAGTTAGCAGAGAGAATAGCACATAAAGCGATTAAACTAGGAAAAGAAATTCCTCTTGAACCAATGCCATCCAATGAAAGAAAAACGATTCATTCTGCATTGGCCCATTTCAAGGGTGTGAAAACTTATTCTTCTGGAGAAGACACTAAAAGATATATTATTATTTCACCAGTAAGCGTAAGAAATAATAAAACATATGTAAAATAATAATAGTAATATCGAAACTGTAGATTCACTTCTTAAAGAAAGAAGCGAATCTACAGTTTTTATTTTTGCCCTTTTTAGGAGCAAATACGGAAATAATATAGTATCAGCTCTCATTTTTAATACACATTAATAGATTTAGACTAGAAAGGTAATATATTTCTTTTTCGTTTTATTGTTATTCACATGTGGATAAGATAAAATAAGAATAACAAATACTATATAATGTGGATAACTGTGCGGAGTTTTTTCTTTTTTTACGCTTGTGGATATGTTAATCTAAACTATTGTAGTCATGTCAAAGGTGCTTACAAAAGTTAAATAATATAGATATATTTTTTAAAGTTGAGGTGAGAATAGATGGAATTAGATACGATTGCTGCGATATCTACACCAATGGGCGAAGGTGCCATTGCTATTGTACGAATGAGTGGTCCTGATTCAGTTCGTATTGCGGACAAGCTATTTCGAAGCATTAATAATAAAAAATTGAGTGAGGTAGCTAGTCATACTATTCATTATGGGCACATTATAGATCCGGCAACACAAGAGATTGTAGAAGAAGTAATGATTTCAGTGATGAGAGGGCCAAAAACATTTACAAAAGAGGATGTTATTGAAATCAATTGTCATGGAGGCATTGCTTCGGTTAATCGTTTATTACAATTAACAATTATTCATGGTGCAAGAATAGCTGAACCGGGAGAATTTACAAAAAGAGCCTTTTTAAATGGAAGAATAGATCTTTCTCAAGCAGAAGGTGTTATGGATTTAATAAGAGCGAAAACAGATAGAGCAATGGGTGTAGCATTAGGTCAAATGGAAGGAAGATTATCTAAATTAGTAAGACATCTTCGCCAGGAGATTCTAGAGACATTAGCGCAGGTGGAGGTCAATATTGATTATCCAGAATACGATGATGTAGAAGAAATGACTCAAACATTAATGCTTGAGAAATCAACATATATAAAAAAAGAAATCGAACGCTTATTACAAACTTCTCAACAAGGGAAAATTCTTCGGGAGGGTCTAGCAACGGTAATTGTAGGAAGACCTAATGTCGGAAAGTCCTCCCTATTAAATAGCCTTGTACAAGAGAATAAGGCTATTGTTACAGATATACCTGGAACAACGAGGGATGTTATTGAGGAATATGTCAATGTAAGAGGAGTTCCTCTAAGATTACTTGATACAGCAGGAATTCGTGAAACGGAAGACATTGTGGAGCAAATTGGAGTAGAAAAATCCCGTCAAGTATTGAAAGAAGCAGATTTAATTTTGCTTGTATTAAACTATGCTGATGAATTGACCCAAGAAGATAGAAATATCTTTAAGGCAGCAGAGGGTATGGATTATATTGTTATAGTAAATAAGACGGATCTTACACAAAAAATTGATCTTGAGCAAGTAAAAGAATTAGCAGGAAATAAACAAGTAATCACCACCTCATTATTAGAGGAAAATGGAGTAGATTTATTAGAAGAGGCAATTGCTTCTCTGTTCTTTGAAGGCTCAATTGAAGCTAGCGATATGACATATGTATCTAATTCAAGACATATCTCTTTATTGCATCAGGCTTTAAATACGATAAGTGATGCTATTGATGGTGCAGAAAATGGTATCCCGATAGATATTGTACAAATAGATTTAACGAGAACTTGGGAATTACTAGGGGAAATTATTGGTGATAGTGTACATGAAAGCTTGATTGACCAATTATTTTCTCAGTTCTGCTTAGGAAAATAGGGATGGAAAGAAAAGGAGGCATCATGATGCAATATGAAGCAGGAAATTATGATGTTATTGTAATTGGCGCAGGACATGCTGGATGTGAAGCGGGATTAGCAGCTGCTCGTGTAGGTGCCAAAACATTAATGTTAACAATAAATTTAGATATGGTTGCTTTTATGCCTTGTAATCCTTCAGTCGGTGGACCGGCAAAAGGAATAGTCGTTCGAGAAATTGATGCTCTCGGCGGAGAAATGGGCAAAAATATAGATAAAACATATATACAAATGAGAATGTTGAATACAGGAAAAGGACCTGCTGTACGGGCATTAAGAGCACAGGCCGATAAATATTTATATCAACATGAAATGAAAAGAACATTAGAAAATGAGCCTAATTTAACCTTAGTTCAAGGTATGGTAGAAGAGCTAGTTGTTGAAGATAATGTTGTAAAAGGGGTAATAACAAAAACTGGTGCAACTTTCCGTGCCAAAACAGTTGTTGTTACAACAGGAACGTATCTTCGTGGAGAAATTATTTTAGGAGAATTAAAATATTCAAGCGGTCCTAATAATCAACAACCATCTGTTCGATTATCAGAACATTTGCAAGAGCTTGGTTTTGATTTAGTGCGATTTAAGACTGGTACTCCTCCTCGAGTTAACAGTCATTCGATTGATTATAGTAAAACAGAAATACAACCAGGTGATGATGTACCAAGAGCATTCTCTTACGAAACAACAAAATATATTACAGAACAACTTCCATGTTGGCTAACGTATACAAATGAAACAACTCATCAAATAATTGATGCAAATTTACATCGTTCTCCAATGTATTCCGGGATGATTAAAGGTACAGGACCGCGTTATTGTCCTTCTATAGAGGATAAAGTGGTTCGATTTAATGATAAACCAAGACATCAAATTTTTCTTGAGCCAGAAGGGAAAAACACGGAGGAAGTATATGTTCAAGGGCTTTCAACTAGCTTGCCTGAAGATGTACAACAGCAAATTTTGCGAACAATCCCTGGTTTAGAAAATGTACAAATGATGAGAGCAGGATATGCAATTGAATATGATGCTATTGTACCAACACAACTATGGCCAACATTAGAAACGAAAAAGATAAAAAATCTTTATACTGCAGGTCAGATAAATGGTACTTCTGGTTATGAAGAAGCTGCAGGTCAAGGTTTGATGGCTGGAATGAATGCTGGGTTAAATGCGATTGGTAAAGAAGAGGTAATACTAAGTCGTTCCGATGCTTATATTGGTGTACTTATTGATGATCTTGTAACAAAGGGAACAAATGAGCCGTATCGCCTATTAACCTCCAGAGCAGAATATCGTTTGCTACTTCGTCATGATAATGCTGACTTACGTTTAACAGATATTGGGCATAAAATTGGGTTAATTTCTGAACAACGTTATACTTCATTTAGTGAGAAAAAACGTTTAATTGAAGAAGAAAAGCAACGTTTAAAAGAAGTTATACTAAAACCAAATGAACAAGTACAATCTGTGATACGAGAACAAGGTGGTAGTGAATTAAAAGATGGCATTAAGGCTGCTGATTTATTAAGAAGACCTGAAATGAACTACCAGCATATTGCTAGCTTAGCACCAAGTGAACTAGAGTTAACAGATGATATTAAAGAACAGGTAGAAATTCAGATTAAATATGAAGGTTATATCGAGAAATCACTACAACAAGTAGAGAGATTAAAGAAAATGGAAAACAAAAAAATACCAGAAAATATCGATTATGATGCTATATCTAGTTTAGCAACAGAGGCTAAACAAAAATTAAAAACTGTACGCCCATTATCTATTGCTCAAGCATCAAGAATTTCTGGTGTAAACCCAGCAGATATCTCTATTCTTTTAGTTTATTTAGAACAAGGCAAGATTGCTCGAGTACAATAAGTAAAGAAAGGGTTTATCTATGAATACGGAACAATTTATAAAGATGCTTGCAGAGAAAGGAATCTCTTTATCTGAAAAGCAATTGAAGCAATTTGAAATTTATTATGAAACATTAGTAAGTTGGAATGAGAAAATGAACTTGACGGCAATAACAGAAAAGCCAGAGGTTTATTTGAAACATTTTTATGATTCCGTTACAGCTGGTTTCTATTATGATGGTTTTCAAAGTACTGTTCATTTATGCGATGTAGGAGCAGGTGCTGGTTTTCCAAGTATACCATTGAAGATAGTCTTTCCTAATTTAAGAATTACCATAGTGGACTCTTTAAAAAAGAGGATTAACTTCTTAGAACATTTAGCTTCTATGCTAGAGCTAGAAAATGTTCGCTTTATCCATGATCGAGCGGAAACTTTTGGTCAAAATAAAGAGTTTAGAGAATCCTTCGATATTGTGACAGCTAGAGCGGTAGCAAGACTGTCTGTTTTAAGTGAATTATGTCTACCTCTCGTGAAAATTGGAGGAACTTTTGTGGCAATGAAAGCAGCTAGTGCAAAAGACGAACTAGATGCTGGAAAAAAAGCCTTAACACTACTAGGTGGAAAATTAGAAGCGACACATTCCTTCGTTCTACCATATGAAGAAAGTGAAAGAAATATCTTAATCATTTCCAAGGAAAAAGCAACACCAAAAAAATATCCTAGAAAAGCCGGTACACCTAATAAAGAACCGATTGAATAACAAGGTAAGGAGTCTTCATTATGAAGACTTCCTGCTTCTTATCTTTTGAAAAGGAATTCAGAAGAATTTGCTTAAAAAGAAAACTTCATAATTTAGCGTTAAATGTCGCATTACAGGAAAAATTGTGAAGTTTCCTACTTCTAGTACAATATATTTGCAGGGATTATTACTTAATAAGAGAATAATAAATAGGGAGTTTCGTAAAGGTGGTGCAGGGTGATGAAGCCTTCTTTCTCACGCTTTTTTGGCCTAGGCGAAAAGGGAGATCAAGTAGATGCTAATCAAATAGAAGCTAATAGTGCTCACGAAGAGATTGAGCTAATAGGGAGTAATGAAGAAATAAAAAGAATCCCAATCAATCAGATTGTTCCTAACCGTTTTCAGCCAAGAACAGTGTTTGACAATGAGAAAATTGAAGAATTAGCTCGAACAATTCATACGCATGGTATTATTCAACCAATAGTTGTAAGAGAATATGAACAAGGTAATTATGAAATCATTGCTGGCGAACGAAGATGGAGAGCGATGAAGTCTTTAGGATGGGATGAGGCTCCAGCTATCATTAAGAATATGAATGATACCGAAACTGCTTCGGTTGCTCTAATTGAAAATCTTCAACGTGAAGAACTTTCTCCTATTGAAGAGGCTATTGCTTATGGTAAGTTACTAGAATTACACAATCTTACTCAGGAGGCACTTGCTCAAAGATTAGGAAAAGGTCAATCTACTGTAGCCAATAAATTAAGATTGCTTAAATTACCGGAAGAGATTCAAGAGGCTTTGCTAAATAAACTGATCTCTGAACGTCATGCTCGTTCCATGATTCCATTGAAGGACAAGGACAAGCAAGTTCAACTACTTCAAGAAATCATCGAGAAAAATCTGAATGTAAAACAAACAGAAGAACGAGTCTTAAAAATGCTTGAGCAATCCAAACAGAAGCCAAAACCAAAAAGAAAAGCGTTTAGTAAAGATATGCGAATCGCCGTCAATACCATTCGACAATCTCTAAATATGGTTTCTGATAGTGGAATTAACTTAAATGCAGAAGAAGAAGAATTTGAAGACTTTTATCAATTCACAATTAAAATACCAAAAAAGAAATAATTGTTTTTACTAATGGTAATAGATTAATATAAAAAGTGAGAAGATAGCTATCTAGCTAAATTCTCACTTTTTTAAAACTATTTACAGCTCCTCTTTGTATAACCACAAAGTATATCATTCTAATAAAAGTTGATGTAATATATGCAGTAAAACAACTCTCCGTTAAGATAAAAGAAATTTTTTTATTTCCATTTCCAATTTACATTAAAAAGAAAAAAGACTATTTATGTGTTTTCATGATAAAATATATAGGTGATTATAAGCAATGTATAATTATTCCTTAATAAGCAATTGGGATTGTTTATAGAGAGAAGATAAAAAATGTTAAGTGGATGGATTATTTTTACTAGAATTCAGCTTATTATTAATAGTAATAGGTGCCTCTACTTTTGAAAGCTTCTTTTATAAAAATATTGTTTGTAATCAAGTTATGTGGTAAACAATAATTTACTTTATAGTAAACGTATAAACTATAAATTAAATAATCTATTTTATATTAATAGCCATTTTGAATAGAAATAGAACTTTCATTCACGGTGGAATAAAAGGTAGGTGACATCATGGGTAAAATAATTACTGTTGCTAACCAAAAAGGTGGAGTTGGAAAAACAACTACCTCAGTCAATCTTGGCTCTTGTTTAGCATATATCGGGAAAAGAGTACTGTTGGTAGATATTGATCCCCAAGGGAATGCTACTAGTGGTGTAGGAATTGAAAAAGCAGATGTTGATCATTGTATCTATGATGTATTGGTTGACGATGTGGAAGCAAGTAGAGTAATCAAACAAACGAATGTAGAAAATTTGGATGTTATACCAGCAACTATTCAATTAGCAGGTGCAGAAATAGAACTTGTTTCTACTATTTCTAGAGAAGTTCGACTAAAAAGAGCATTAGATGAAGTGAAGGAGAACTATGATTATATTTTAATCGATTGTCCACCTTCATTAGGATTATTAACAATTAATGCCTTAACAGCATCAGATGCGGTATTAATTCCTGTACAGTGTGAATATTATGCTTTGGAAGGATTAAGTCAGTTATTAAATACTGTTAGACTTGTACAAAAGCATTTGAATCATGATTTAGCTATTGAAGGTGTTCTTTTAACTATGCTTGATGCTAGAACAAATTTAGGCTTACAAGTGATTGAAGAAGTTAAAAAATATTTTCAAGATAAAGTATATAAAACAATCATTCCAAGAAATATTCGCCTATCAGAAGCTCCAAGTCATGGAGAACCTATTATTATTTATGATCCTAAATCGCGAGGCGCAGAAGTATACTTAGACCTGGCAAAGGAAGTGGTAACTAGTGGCTAAGGGACTGGGAAAAGGTCTAGATGCTTTTTTTCCAAAGATCGAGGCGGAAAAGGAAGAAGTTATTCAAGAAATAGCAATCAGTGAACTGAGACCTAATCCATACCAACCTAGAAAGGTCTTTCATGAAGAGGCAATTGAAGAATTAAAGCAATCTATACTAGAACATGGGATACTACAACCTATTATAGTTAGAAAAAGTATTAAGGGTTTTGAAATTGTTGTTGGAGAGCGTAGATATCGTGCAGCTAAGGCTGCTAAACTAGAATTTGTTCCTGCAGTTGTTCGTGAATTAAGTGAGCAACAAATGATGGAATTAGCAGTTTTAGAGAATCTTCAAAGGGAAGATCTATCTCCTATTGAAGAAGGTATTGCTTATCAAACATTAATGAAAAAGCTGAAATTGACTCAAGAGGATTTGGCGAAGCGCTTAGGAAAAAGCAGACCACATATAGCTAATATTGTTCGTCTTCTATCCTTACCAAAGGCAGTTCAATCCTATATAACAGATGGTAAAATTTCAATGGGACATGGAAGAGCATTACTTGGTTTGAAAAATAAAGAAAAACTACCTGTCCTTGTTGATAAAATATTAAAAGATGGACTAAATGTCCGCCAATTGGAACATTTAATACAGCAATTAAATGAGAATGTTTCACGTGAAACAAAACCAGAGAAAAAAGAAGTGAAAAATGTTTTTATTAAAGAACAGGAAACATTTCTGCGTGAAAGATTCGGTACAACAGTTCATATTAAACAAAATAAGAACAAGGGGAAAATTGAAATTGAATTTTTCTCTAACGATGATTTAGAACGTATTTTGCAACTCTTTGAATCAGAAAAGGATTTATAAAAAAAGCTGTTTGTTATAAAAATGATAACCGTCAAACCTATCATTTTTATACAGACAGCTTTTTATTTAGGAAATAATAGATGATTTAGTGAAGGATCCCATTTTAGTGAAAGGATTAATACTAAATATATGAAAATGAAGTAGGAAATTAATGTATAAAGAAGGAACTCTTTGTTAAACTGGTTCTTCTTTTATATTTAACTCTTTATAATCAGCAGAATGGATATATCGAATACTGGCTTGATATATTCCTTTAGATATTATTTTAGCCATTTTTAAAACTAGGCTTAATCGTGTGTTTTGTAATACTAAAAATTCCATAAAACCACTAATATTTACAATGCCAGTTATATGAATATTACCAACTGGTGGGAGTTCCTTTTTTACACCACTCCCCGGTTTAACTGGACCATCGCCAATCTGGATTACTCCTACACTTTTCATCCTTCCTAGACAAGCATCTATTCCAATGATAAAAGGATTCTGGTGTACTTCATGAATTTCTTGTAATTTTTCCTCTAAATTAAGAGCATGAATAGGCTCATCAAGAGTACCATATACATGAAAAGAAGTGAGATTTTTATCATTTAGAAGTGTGCCAATAAGTGGTCCTAATGAGTCCCCAGTAGATCTATCTGTCCCAATGCAAACAAATACAATTGGTTGCGAAGTATTAATAGAAGGCAAGAATTTGGTCAGTGTTTCAGCGATTTTATAAGATGCAAGTTGCTCGTCATATGCTATTCTTACTGGTAGTTCTTTTCTTTCGAATATACTAGAATATAGGGTCATGGAATCTACTCCTTCACTATTAAATAAGACGATCAACAATATTTGATTGCAAGATATAAAAGATTTATAAATTACGCATGGTTGAAAGCATAAAATGGCATAAACTTGTTTTAGTATTTAGTATATGGAAAATCCCTCTTTTCTATACATGTTCCCAATAAATAAAGGAAGAAAGAGTCATATAGTAAGAGAATATAGATTTATTTGAAGGAATAAAGTCCTAGTCTTTTTGAGAATGATAGTACTGTTCAAAATAGATAATAAAACTGATAAAATAAAAATATGCATATCATCCTGATAAAATGACTTACATAGATAGTCGGTATTATTGAGCTAATTAGTAGTTAAGATAATGAGTACATATAAAGATGATAATGATGAGATAGAGGTGAATGAATGGATCAAATAATCAATCATTTTATAGATGTATTAAAAGACAGTGATAGGTGGGCAAACCTTGGTAAAGGGTTTCTACAAATAATTTTTATCTTTTTCATAAGTATGATTGTAATAAAAATTGCTAAAGTAGTTGTGAGTAAAATACTAAAGGTGAAAACTCATGCTTCTTTAAGAATATCGGAGAGAAGAGAAGCTACCTTAGTGAAACTATTGGAAAATGCGATTACTTATGTGGTGTATTTTATAGCTTTCACGATGATTTTATCTGTGATTGGTATTGATGTAAAAGGATTGTTAGCAGGAGCAGGAATCGTTGGGTTAGCAGTTGGATTTGGAGCACAAAGCTTAGTAAAAGATATTATAACTGGTTTCTTTATTATATTTGAAGATCAATTTTCTGTAGGTGATTTTGTGCGTATAGGACAGTTTGAAGGAGTAGTAGAACAGATTGGTCTAAGGACGACAAAATTAAAGAGTTATACGGGAGAAGTTAATATTATCCCTAATGGTAGTATAATAGAAGTTACAAACTTCTCTTTATATAATAGTAAAGCAATAGTAGATGTAAGCATTGCTTATCAGGATGATATTAATAAAGCAGAAGAAGTTATTCAAGAATTAATTGAAAAGTTACCAGAACAATATGAGCACATAATAGGAACTCCACAACTATTAGGAGTACAAAATATACAGGCATCAGAGGTAATATTAAGGGTAGTGGCTGAAACCTTACCTATGGAGCATGCTGGTGTTGCCAGAGTATTAAGAAAAGAAATAAAAAAGGTTTTAGATGATAACGGAATAGAAAGTCCAATGCCTAAAATGGTTATGGTTTCTAAACAGGGGCAGGTATAAATAGGAGGAACTATGGAACAGAAAGAATTCAATCTAAATGACGTTGTAGAAATGAAAAAGGCTCATCCTTGTGGAACAAATCGATGGAAAATAATTCGAATTGGAATGGATATTCGTATTAAATGTGAAGGTTGCGATCATAGTGTTCTTATACCAAGAAAAGAATTTTCCAGGAAAATGAAAAAAGTATTAGTTAAGCATGAAGAGGAGTAAATTATTCAAAAGGAGATAAACAGCAGAATTGCTAGTTCTGTTTTTTATCTCTTTTTATATGGTGGTACTCATTTTGTTCTACTTGTCTTTTTTCCTTGTTAAATCTATAATTGTTAGAGGTCTATAAGAAAATCTACTTTCTATTGTTCGTATTAGTAGAAGTTTATATAAAAGGAGTGGCATAATGGCGTTAACAGCTGGAATAGTTGGTTTGCCGAATGTAGGTAAATCTACTTTATTTAATGCAATTACACAAGCTGGTGCTGAATCAGCAAACTATCCATTTTGTACGATTGATCCCAATGTAGGTATAGTTGAAGTACCAGATCAACGTTTAACAAAATTGACAGAATTAGTACAACCGAAAAAAACGGTACCAACAACTTTTGAATTTACAGATATTGCCGGAATTGTAAAAGGTGCAAGTAAAGGTGAAGGACTTGGTAATAAGTTTTTATCTCATATCCGTCAAGTAGATGCTATTTGTCAAGTTGTTCGTTGTTTTGCAGATGATAATATTACACATGTTTCTGGAAAAGTTGATCCAATATCTGATATTGAAACAATTAATTTAGAATTGATTTTAGCAGATTTAGAATCAGTGGAGAAAAGAATTACTCGTGTAGGAAAGTTAGCGAAACAAAAGGATAAAGAAGCGGTTGCAGAATTAGAAGTTTTAGAACTTTTAAAGGATGCATTTGAACAAGAAAAGTCTGCTAGAGCTGTAGATTTTACTGAAGATCAGTTAAAAATCGCTAAAGGTTTACACCTTTTAACAATTAAACCAGTTCTATATGTAGCGAATGTTGGGGAAGATGAAATAGCTGATGCTCAAAACAATGAGTATGTAAAGCTAGTGAAAGAATTTGCCGCTACAGAAAATGCAGAAGTGATTGTTGTTTGTGCAAAAATAGAAGAAGAAATTGCCGAGCTTGAAGGAGAAGAAAGAGAAATGTTCCTTCAAGAATTAGGTATCGAAGAATCTGGATTAGATCAGTTAATTCGTGCAGCTTATCATCTTCTAGGGTTGGCAACATATTTTACTGCTGGTGTTCAGGAAGTACGTGCATGGACATTTAGACAAGGTATGAAGGCGCCACAATGTGCTGGTATTATACACTCTGACTTTGAAAGAGGATTTATTCGTGCAGAAACAGTTTCTTATGATGATTTAATGGCAAGTGGTAATATGGTTGCAGCTAAAGAGGCTGGAAAAGTTCGCTTAGAAGGAAAAGAATATATTGTTAGAGATGGGGATATTATACATTTCCGTTTTAACGTGTAAATAGTAGAAAGAGAATGACTTATTTGGAACATAGAATAGAGATGATGATGAGAGAATCAGAACTTCATCATTTCTGATTCTATTTCTGAATAGGCATTCTTTTTTTTACTTGTGAATTTTTTATGATGGAAACTGTTTATACAGTGAGTATTTGGAAATAATGGAATTTTAATAGGTAGTATTTATTTATCCTGTTAAATTAAATTTGAATGCAATGTTGCAGTAAGAACGAAATGAAAAATGCTCTTCTTTTTCTTAAGTTCATTGCTATTTATAAATGACTGTGCTATAATTTCATATTGTGAGTAATGTATAGTTGCTCCTTGCCCTTAGTGGGCCGTTTAGACCAAAAGGAGGTGAAAGTGATGAGAAAGTAC
>DATMFU010000088.1:0-18259 GCA_035556015.1 Niallia sp.
CATCTTACAGTGAAAGACGAGCTGGAGACGGAAGCGGAGATAGGTTACATGTTGTTACCTCAGTATTGGGGAAAAGGCTATGGTAGTAAAATAGCTACTATTCTTATTAAAATGGCGAAGGAGAAAAACATACGTGTATTAAAAGCGATTATCGATCCAACCAATACTGCTTCAAGAAGAATATTAATTTATCAAGGCTTTGTTTCTGAAAAGGTGTGTGAAATAGATGGGCTGCCTGGAGAAATCTTAAGTCTTATAATTTGAATAAAAACAAGAGGACAAAACTATAATTATAAAAGTTTTGTCCTTTTCCCTTTACTCTCTAAATTTTTTCTTTCAAACCTACGACACGAATGCGTTTGTAATCAGCCACCCATACACCGTCTTTTTTAAGTGAACCTTGAAGTGTATTATTTACTCTTTCTATTATTAACTGTTTATCTTTTTCCCCTACCCCATTTAGTAATTGGTCTCCGAACATTCGAATCCAATTAGTTAAGCCTTCTTCTCCTTGTAACGGAGTGGGCCGGTCGAAATGCTGTGCAAGTGTTACACGGAATCCAACCGTTTCCATTAGCGTTGTATATTCTGCAATACTTGGATAAAACCATGGAAAGAGAGAAGTATCATAAGGATAACCAGCTAAAGTTCGTTGCTTTATTAGCTCATCACATATCGCCTGAACATTCCCTTTTCCACCAAACTCTGCAACAAATCTTCCTCCAATCTTTAAGGCTAAATAAATTTCCTTTAAAGCTTTTACAGGTGGTTGAACCCAGTGGAGAGTGGCATTGGAAAATACTGCGTTAAATTGAGAGAGATATCCCAAGTCTGTTGCATCTTTTTCGTAGAATGAAATACTTGGATATTTCTCTTTAGCTTGAGCAATCATATTAGCAGATTTGTCTATTCCGGTTATGTTAATTCCTTTATCATGGAGTTGTTTAGCGAGATCCCCTGTTCCACATCCAAGGTCAAGAATGCTTTCTCCTTTTCGGGGTGCTAGTAATTCTATTAAATCTTTTCCATATTGCGAAACAAATGAGTGCTTCTTATCATACAGAGAGGGATTCCATTGATCGGACTTGTTCATCATAATTATCGTCTCCTAGCAAAGGTTCTTATAAATCTATATGTTATTTTCGTTTATATGGGGAAAAATCCCTCTTTTTATAAATAATATTGTGAACTTAGCCAAAATCTAGTATTATCTAAATATTATGCTAATATAGTTTAAAGGAGTAAGGATATGCAACCAAGAATTTCTTTTTCAACGTATGCTCTAATTGGTACAATGCTATTTGGTATGTTTTTTGGAGCTGGTAATTTAATTTTCCCTATTCAACTGGGACAGTTGGCAGGTACTAACTTTTGGCTTGCTTTGGTAGGCTTTTTAGTCACTGCAATAGGATTACCTTTCTTAGGCATCCTAGCAATTGGCTTATCAGGAAGTAATGGGGTTAGAGATCTGTCTAATCGCGTTCATCCTATCTTTGGATTTTTATTTCCATTATTTTTATATTTAACAATTGGTCCGTTTTTTGCTATACCGCGTACAGCTACAGTACCTTTTTCAGTAGGAATTGAACCATATGTGGCAAAGGATCATGTTACTTTATTTCTAGGAATATTTAGTCTTTTATTCTTTTTAGTGGTTTATTACTTTTCTCTTAATCCAGCAAAAATCATGGATGTAATTGGGAAATATTTAACTCCTACATTTTTACTGTTTCTATTTGTACTAATCATTATTAGTTTAGTTAAACCAATGGGAAGTTTTCAGGAGCCCCGTGGAGAATATATTAATAGTGCCTTTATGACAGGTTTTAAAGAAGGATATAATACAATGGATGCCCTCGCCTCTCTGGCATTTGGGATTGTTGTTATTAATGCTATTAAAAGCCAAGGAATTAAAGATATTAAGAGTATTGCGATGACTACTTGGAAATCAGGACTATTTGCAATGGTGTTGATGATGCTGATTTATGGATTCATAACCTATATGGGTTCATCTAGTATAGAGGCAGTGGGAACTTTCGAGAATGGTGGGTTAATCTTTGCTGCTGTTGCTGAACATTATTTCGGCTCATTTGGTGGGATTCTACTTGCTATCATTATTGTGCTTGCATGTTTAAAAACAAGTATTGGATTAATTACATCCTGTAGTGAATACTTTCATGAAGTTTTCCCGAAGGTTAGTTACAAGCTGTTTGTGTTTATACTTTGCTTCGTTTCATTTCTATTCGCTAATTTAGGATTGAGTAAAATTATTCAATTTGCTGTACCAGTGCTCATGTTTTTATATCCTCTTGCTATCGTGCTTATTTTATTAACCTTATTCTCACGCGTTTTTGGTGGGAAAAGAAGTGTTTATCTAGTATCCATGATATTCACGTTTTTAGTTAGCTTAATTGACGGCTATAAGGCACTAGTGGATAGTATACCAAAAGCACAGGTTAACTTTTTGGAAAGTATAGAAGCTTCATATGCTAGCGTGTTACCTTTTTATGAAATAGGTTTAGGCTGGTTACTACCAGCACTTATCGGAGCTGTGATAGGGTATTTATTTACATTTAGGAAGTAAGTATAAAGAAGAAAAGGATCCTCATTTTTTAGAGGGTCCTTTTTCTGCTTTAAGAAATTCTTTTGAAGGCACCATTTCCCTTACTTAATAAGAAGGACTTTCCATCATCTACGAAGAATGAGTTAGTACAAACAAGAAGGAGCCTAATGGTATGCAACAATTACAAAAAGCAACAATAGCTATGCTAGATAGAGTTAATGACATTTATATACGTAGTCGGGAACAATTATTGGAGCAAGAAATATTTCAATGGGATGAGAGCTACCCTAATAAAGATTACTTTGAATCTTGTATAGAAGAACAGGATTTATTTGTATGGATACAGGATGATAAAGTAGTAGGTCATGTAGTGCTTAATGAATGGCAATCAGAAGAATGGGAATGCATTCCATGGCAAGGAAAACATCCACTTATTATTCATTCTTTAATGATTGACCCAATCCATGAGGGAAAAGGTTTAGGTAGTAAAATGGTGAAAGCTTGTGAAGAGTTTGCGAGGATACAAGGATATAAGAGTATGAGATTAGATGCATTCTCAGGAAATAGAAAAGCCATTTATTTATATAATAAACTTGGATATGAGAAGCGAGGGAGTGTTTTTTTCGACTCTAAGCCGAAAGGACACCAAGAGTATATTTGTATGGAAAAGGAATTATAAGAAAGAAGTGAAATAAAGATGAACATTATCCCAATAACACAGCATAATCGCAATCAGGTGAGTGAGTTCTTTCAAGCGTCTTGGGGAAGTGCTGAAATGGTTATATCATCAGGTGTGTATGATTGCAGTACCCTTGATGGATTTATTGTTTTAAATGCAGATAAGAATATTATTGGGTTAATTACCTATGTGAAGAGAGGAAAAGAAATAGAAATTATTTCATTAGATAGTATAGAAGAAGGCAAAGGAATAGGTTCACTGCTTATCAAAAGCTTAGAAGAGGTAGCGAGCCAAGGTAGAATGGAAAAAATAACAGTTATTACTACAAACGATAACTTACATGCTTTGAGATTTTATCAAAAGAGAGGCTACTTTTTATCTAAAATTCTTGTTCATGCTGTGAATAAAGCAAGGCAGTTGAAACCAGAAATCCCTTTGATTGGAAATGATGGTATTCCTATTAGAGATGAGATAGTACTAGAAAAGAAGTTTATTTACTAAAAGAAAGTAGGGATATTCGTAGGTGCTCACATGCATCTGCGAATATCCCTTTTAAATGATCAATTATAGTAGAAGTGTCATAAATACACTATTAGGATCTTCTACATAATCAGAAAAAGGTTCACAATATCTAAATCCAAGACTTTCATATAATTTCTTCGCAGGTAAAAAGGCATCCATGGAACCTGTCTCTAAACTTAAGCGCTCATAGCCACGTTTTTTTGCTTCTTTTATAATATGAATAAGAATCTTTCTAGCTACACCTTTGCGCAAGTGGTTCGGTGCTGTTTTCATAGACTTTATTTCACCATGGTTTAAATCTAGTTCCTTTATGGCCCCACAGCCTAGTAATTCTTCCCCTTCCCAAGCACTCCAAAAGGTAATCTCTGGTTTTCTTAACTCTTCAACATCTAAAGCATGAATACTCTCAGGAGGAGAATGTAAAGTCATACTTTGTAGGTGATCTTCTAATAAGGCAATAACCTTAGGTGACGTTACATTATCCATTTTAATATCCAAAAACATACACCTCTTCCCTTTTTATCTATTATTTTACTGGGATTTTTAAAATTTAAATACAAATATATCTAAATTTCAAATATATATTGTTAGATTAATATGATGTAAATATTGTTAAGTAAAATAGTTTGCATTCGAGATATCTTTTCGTTATGATAATAAAGTTGATAATTTTAGATAAACGAAAGGAAATGTGTTAAAAAATGAACGTATTAGTTGTAAAAGCAAACAATCGCCCAGCTTCTGAAGCTATTTCTAGTAGAATGTATGAAACTTTTATGGAGTCTATTAAAGGTGCTGAAAACCTTAATATAAATGTATATGATGTATTTGAAGAAGATACTCCTTTCATTGGACAAGATCTATTCAATGCATTTGGTAAAGTTCAAAATGGAGAAGAATTAACAGAGTTAGAATCTCGTTTACTTGCTGCTAAGCAAAAAGCAATGGATGCTTTAACTGCTGCTGACGTAGTAGTATTTGCTTTCCCATTATGGAACTTAACTATCCCAGCCAAATTACAAATTTTCATTGATTATATTTGGTCTGTTGGATTTACTTTCAAATATGATGAAAATGGCAATTTGGTTCAATTAATGAAAGATAAGAAAATAATCTTATTAAATGCTCGTGGTGGAGTTTATTCTACTCCTGAAGCTGCTCCAATGGAAATGGCTGTTAACTATATGCGCTCAGTATTCGGTGGAATGTTCGGTATGGAAATTATCGAAGAAGTAATCATCGAAGGTCATAATGCTATGCCTGACAAAGCAGCTGAAATTATTGAAGAAGGTTTACAAAAAGTTGCTACTGTTGCAAACAAATTAGTAGCACAACCAGTTTAATAACTACTAATAGAGTAAAAATAAAGAAAAGAGGCTCGGATATAACGAGCTTCAAAAAGTGAGAAAAGGGAATTTGAGACACTCAAATTCTCTTTTTTTATTTCTTATGTATATTCTTCTATTGACTCTAATCACATTTATGCCTAAATTCTTCCTTATCAGGTCCCGGAATCCTCCTTGTAAAAAAACACATCTTTTAAACCCTTTAGAGGTTTTTCCCCTTTTTGAGAAATTTGAGAGATACACCTAGTAATATATAAACTTGGTTTATCAAATTCTTACATTATAAAGGAATCGGGGTTTACTATGGTTAAGAAAAAATCATAAAAATAAATTATTACTCATTTTTGTTAATAGAATGTCGTTTTTCTTTATTATTGTTGTGCTGCCGTTAATATTAATGGTTCAAAAATTTTACAATATTTCCAGTGTAAAGAAGTTGGGAAATGTCGATAGAAGAATAAGAGGAGGCTAGAAAGATGTTCAACAAACTTAAATTTAAGAATTTAAGAATAGGTTACAAATATGGCTTGATTACCCTGCTTTCATCTGTGTTATTCTTGCTATCTATATTTATCACCTATTCTTCACTAAATAAATTGGATGGGGATATGACTTCCCTTGATGGTAAAAGTACTTTAAGTACAAATGCAACAAAACTTGTATCATTATTTCATGAAAAATATGCAGAGATTCCCATGTATTTTATGGATGCAGATGATGAGAAATTAAATGGATACTTAGATTTAAGTAAAGAGTTCACAAAAACAGCCAAGGATATAGAAAGTGAAATCCAGGATGAGGAAAGTAGAAACTATTATTTAGCGATTATCGAAAATAATCAAAAAATAGATGAAATATTTTTTAACCAAGTAGTTCCGAATGTAAAAGACTTCAATACAGAAGCCTATGCGGAATTAGAGAAGCAAATTAATGAGTTAGCAACACAAGTAAATAGCAGTGGAGACTCATTAAACGAACTTGTATCAAAAGATAATAAAAATGCCATGGTAGTATCAAAACAATTAGTTAAACGTACAATGGTTATCTTATCTATATTAGGTACTATTACGATAGTAATATCTATCATTGCATTGGTGTTTATTAATAAAATTGTAGAAAAGAAATTAAGACAAGTAATGGAAGTTAGTAATGCCATTGCAAGTGGCAAACTAACTGCCGAACCATTAGAAGTTGATTCTACGGATGAAATTGGTGCTTTATCTGAATCTATTAATAAGATGGGAGAAAGCTTAAAACAAACCATTCATGATATTTCTAGTATGTCCAATATATTAGATAGAAGAAGTCTTGAGGTTAATCAATCTGCAGAAGAAGTAAAAACAAGTATGGATGCTATTTCTACCACTGTACATGAATTAGTAGAAGGGGTAAATGTACAAGCTGATGCAACCACTACTATAGCAACAAATGTTCAAGAATTTAATCAGCAAATGAACCAAGCTGGTAAAGATGCTCAAGATTTAATGGAAACTTCTGATGATGTTAAATTGTTAAGCCAAAAGGGAACCGAGCAAATGAATATTTCCCTTCAACAAATGTATAGAATAAATGAAATGGTAACAGATAGTGTGAAGAAGATGAAAGAGTTAGAAGAAAATACTTCTCAAATTACTCAACTAATCACATTTATAAAGTCTATTGCGGACCAAACCAATTTACTTTCTCTAAATGCGTCAATAGAGGCAGCAAGAGCAGGTGAA
Organism: Niallia sp.; assembly: GCA_035556015.1. Classification (GTDB taxonomy): domain Bacteria; phylum Bacillota; class Bacilli; order Bacillales; family Cytobacillaceae; genus Niallia. The sequence continues at coordinate 6,832 of DATMFU010000088.1, forward strand.
TCCGGTAAAGGTTTTGCTGTTGTAGCAGAAGAGGTACGAAAATTAGCAATGCAAACCTCTGACTCTATAAAGGACATTACTACATTAGTAACCTCCGTTAGAGAAAATAGTGTAGCTTCCTTAGAGCATTTACAAAAGGGATATGAAGAGGTTAATAAAGGAGCAGAGCAAATAAAATCGACAGAGTCATCATTTAAAGAAATCATTTCTGGTATAGAGGTTCTTACTAATAAGTCGGAAAATATTTCCTCTGTTATTGATAATTTTAAATCAGCAAGCTCAGATATCAGTTCTTCTGTTGAACAGATCGCTGCAGTATCTGAAGAATCAGCTGCTTCTTTTGAGGAAGTATCAGCTTCTGTCATGCAACAAAATGATATGATGTCTAACATTACGAGTAGTTTTAATGAGATTACTGAAATGGTAGAAAAGATGAATGTTATCATTCAACAATTTGAAGTGAATAAGGAGGTAGAATAAAAATGAATCAATGGATGAAGAGTACCCTGCTTATCGGTGCTTGTTCCTTACTAACCTTCTTAACTGCTTGTTCTAGTAATGAGAATGCTTCAAATAGTAATGAAAAAATAAAATTGAGTTTAGATGACTCAAAAGTATATGTTGGTTTTTCTCTCGATACTCTCGCAGAAGATAGATGGTATAAAGATAAAGAAATGTTTGAATCAACTATTGAAGAAATGGGTGGAGAGGTAAAAACGCTGGCAGCAAATGGAGTAGATAGTGTCCAAATCAAGCAAGCGGAACTATTGATTGAAGAAGGGGTCGACGTATTAGTAGTCGTTCCACATAATGCAGATGTCTCCAGTGAAATAGTAGAGATGGCCCATAAAGCTAATGTAAAAGTTATCTCTTATGACCGACTAATAACCAATGCAGATGTTGATTATTATATATCTTATGACAACAAAAAAGCGGGGATGCTACAAGCAGAAGCTTTGTTGAAAGAAGTTAATGAGGGGAACTTTGCTTATATTGGTGGAGCGGAGTCAGATAACAATGCTGTGTTGCTTAGAGAGGGAGCAATGGAAGTACTACAGCCTTATATAGATAAAGGAAAGATTAAAATTGTATACGATAAATATACAGATGAATGGAAACCAAAGATTGCAGAAGAAAATATGAGAGAAGCGATCAAAGCTACTGGTAAGAAAATTAACGCAGTAATCGCAGCGAATGATGGTACTGCTGGCGGAGTTATTCATGCACTAAAAGAAAATAAAATATCCGTGCCTGTTACTGGGCAAGACGCAGAGGTAGATGCTATTAAGCGGATAAAGACAGGAACGCAAACAATGACGGTGTATAAACCGATTAATGATATTGCGAAACAAGCAGCTGAAATGGCTATGCAAGTAGGTAATCATAAGGATATTGAAACAAAGCATACAGTTAATAATGGCAAAATAGATGTCCCATCCGTATTACTCGACCCAATTACAGTAACTGCTAAAAATATAGATAAAACCGTAATGAAGGATGGGTTTATTACGAAAGAGGACCTGCAATAGAATAGTAATGAGGAGCATAGCAAGGCTATGCTTCTTATTTGTATGCTATTAATTAGTTTCGTGAATTAATTTTCAATCATTGCTTAATGAACCAAATCCAATTACGATGGAAATATAATTTGTATTTTAGGACATATGTCCTTTTCTGTTTTCCTATAAATACATTATTTTTATAAAAGGATAACAAACAAAAATAAGGGGTCAAACAAATGAAAGGTATTATTTTCGCTTTTTTAGGTGGAGCATTCATTACATTACAAGGAGTTGCGAACGCAACAATTAGTCAAGATGTTGGCACATGGCAGGCAGCAACCATTACTCAATTTACAGGATTCGTCCTCGCCTTCATTATCCTTTTAATAGTTAAAGAACAAACATTTGCAAAGTATAAACAAGTGAAACCAATTTATTTAGCAGGAGGATCCTTCGCAGCTATCATTATAGCTTCTAACATTACTGCTATACATCTTATTGGAGCAACATTGAATACATCTATCGTATTAATTTCACAGCTATTCATCACTTTTTTAATTGATAGCTATGGTTTGTTTGGTTTAGAAAAGCAGAAGATGAAAACTCCACAATTTATCGGAATTGCAATGATGATTGCCGGTGTCCTTTTATTAAAGATGTAGGGAGTCGGTTTGATGAGAGAAATAAAAGATCGTATAAAACTGGAAGAATATATACAATATTTTCAGTTGAATAAAGTTTTACCAAAACAATTAAATGATTATTTACATCTCTTTGCGGTTAAGCAGGGAGAATCTATTTGTCGACAGGGAGAAACAGCTAATTATCTTTATATTCTAGTCGAAGGCAAGGTGAAGATTTATACAACCTCTGTAGAAGGAAAGACACTTATTCTTTCTTTTAAAACCCCTCTTGAGATGGTAGGAGATCTAGAATATATCAGGAAAACGGAAATTTTAAATACAGTAGAGGCTGTTACGGATGTTGTAATGATTAGGATAGATAATAGATACTTGCACCAATATGCGTATGAATATGCTCCATTCTTACAATTTTTATTAGAAGTTATTACAAAGAAATTTTATATTAAAAATGCTGCCACAAGCTTTAATATTCTTTACCCTGTTGAGGTGCGCTTAGCTAGTTATTTATTATCGGTATCTTTTGATGAGAAAGATCCTTTATATAACGGAGAGAATATCGTCATTAATTTAAAAGATACTGCCAACCTAATAGGTACCAGTTATCGTCACTTAAACCGTGTAATCCAGCATTTTTGCATGGAAGGCCTTATTGAAAAGAAAAAAGGATCTATTTTGGTGAAAAACCGGGATGGGTTAACCAAATTAGCTAGTAGAAATATATATGAATAAGTAGGTGGTTAGATAATGTTACAAGGTTTACTATTTGCTATTATAGGTGGAAGCTTAGTTGCTGTGCAAAATATTTTTAATAACAGAGTAAATCAGAAGGCAGGGCTGTGGGCAACCACAACATTAGTGCTTGCATTAGGATTTATTGCTTCTTTCGTTCTTGGTATTATAGATGAAGGAATGGCATTGTTCCATTTAGAAAATATGCATACATGGTATTGGTTTAGTGGAGTTATTGGTGTTGGAGTAGTAGTTTGTATGACAAAAGGGATTAAGTCTCTTGGTGCAACATATGCCGTAGCTATCTCACTATCAGCACAAATGATTTTTGCATTGCTGTTTGACTCTATCGGCTTGTTAGGATTAGAAAAAGTACCTTTTTCTCCTAAACAATTACTAGGAGTACTTGTGATTATTGCTGGTATTCTTGTATTCAAAATGGGAGGAAAACAAGAAAAGGTACAACAAATAAATGAAGTAGCAAGGTAGTAGGAGGAAATAATTTGAAAACATACAAGACATTGCTGTTTGATTTGGATAATACGTTGTTAGATTTTTCTGCGGCAGAAGATATTGCCTTCCGTAAAATGGTAGCAGACCAAGGCTTCTCCTATAGTGATACTTTAAAGAAGGATTATCAAATACTTAATCAAAAGCTTTGGCAAGCATACGAACGTGGTGAAAAAAGTCGTGACGAGGTTGTTACTACTCGTTTTTCTCTTTTCTTTGAAACGTTAGGAAAAGAAGTAGATGGAATTCTTTTAGAAAATCGTTATCGTCTCTATTTAGAGGAAGGGAATCAATTGATGGATGGAGCGTTAGAATTAATGAAGGAATTATCATTGCGCTTTGACCTATATATTGTCACTAATGGAGTTTCCGAAACGCAGGATAAACGCTTAAAATCATCTGGTCTTTTCCCATTTTTTAAAGGAGTCTTCGTGTCAGAAGATACAGGATTTCAAAAGCCGATGAAAGAATTTTTTGACTGGTGTTTCGCAAAAGTTCCTAATATTGATATAGAAACAACGTTAATTATTGGAGATTCTTTAAGTGCGGATATTCAAGGTGGAATAAATGTAGGAATGGATACTTGTTGGATTAATCCATTCAAAGTAAAGAATACTTCAGCTATTCAGCCTACTTATGAAATTAGTCATTTAAATGAACTAAGAGAACTGTTAAAGTAATCGCATGTCCAGTTGGTTCACGGTCATATTGTAAAAGAGAAAGAGTACTTATGAAGAAAACATCTTAATCGATGCTTTTTTCGTAAGTACTCTTTCTTATAATTAGTTCAGAATTAAGTAATACCGTTTTTGTGATTTTTCGCTGTCCGATTATTTGTTCGAGTAATAGATTAACACCAGTTTTGCATAGCTCTGCGATATCAATATGAAAAGTTGTTAAGGGAGGTGAGACGTATTTTGCGACACTAATATTATTAACACTTATAATGCTAACTCTATTTGGTATTGAAATATTGCTTTCATTAAATGCCTGTAGGCTTCCTACTGCAATTGGATCAGAAGCGATAAAAAAGGCTGTTGGTAAGTCATCGCCTAATGTTTCAATTGCCTTTTGCGTAACCATATACCCATCATTGACAGAAAAGTGTCTTTCTCCAAATACATATTTCTCTTCAAATAATCCTAACTCCTTCATATAAGAGCGAAATGTCGTTTCTCTTATGTCCATCTCATCCATATTTGTATCTGGATTATGATAAGTCCCGCCAATAAAACCAATTTTTTGATGACCTTGACGAATAAAATAGTCAATGGCTTTTTTGGTAATTCGTACGGTATCTGGAAGGACTGCGTCATATAAATCAGGAACAGGGTTTGTATCAATAAAAACACCACGCAAGGTTTTCTTCTGAAGTGTTTTTATTTCATCAGAGGTGAAGGGACCTACTGCAATAAATCCTGATATATCACTCGGTATATTCTTTATTCCATCCTCATGTTTATACAAATGTAACTCGATATTTTGCTCCAAGGCATGTTTCTCGAGCTCCAGTCGCATTTGTTTAAAATAAACATCTTCTAATTCTTCTCTATCTGTTATCCAATATAGTAATGCTACCTTCTCGATTAATGGTTGTATATTTTTTCGTTCATATCCTAAATGAATAGCGGTATCTAGTATCTTCTTTTTTGTCTCTGGTGAAACAGAAAGAGTTGTATCGTTATTTAATAATCTGGAAACGGTGGATGCAGAAAAACCAGATTTCTCTGCAATTTCTTTAATGGTGACCATGTAATCCTCCTGAAAAACTTTTCTACAACTATTATTATAAGGGAAAATGAATAAAATTAGTAATGTTTTTTAGTAAATAATTTTCCCTTAAGCGAATGAGTACCAACATAGCCATATTCACTTTCATAAAAAAAGATAAAACTGTTTGGTGTTGAAGTATTACTAATTAGATAAAAAATATTACTAAATATATTTACAAAATATAGGGTGTGTAGTATCCTAGTATCAGAAAACGTTTTCACTACATATTAAGCAAAGGGTGGAAAAAAGATGAAGAAGAGATGGACGACATTACTTTTGAGTAGTTCTTTAGCTTTAGCATTAGCGGGTTGTGGCCCTTCTGATGAAACAACAAGTGATACAGATTCAAAGAAGAATAAAAATGATTATGATTTATTAGTATGGGAAGATCAAAGTAAATCTGATGGTATTGCTGAGGCAATCAAGAAATTTGAAGAAGAAAAAGATGTAAAAATCAAAATAGAAGAGAAAGCATATGCAGACCAATTGGAGGATTTGCGATTAGATGGACCAGCTGGAACTGGTGCTGATGTTGTAACCATACCTGCCGACCAAATTGGAACAGCTGTTACGGAAGGAATATTAAAAGAGATTTCTGTTGATGATTCTGTGAAAAGCTTATATACAGAATCTGCTATGGATTCACAAATTGTAGATGGTAAAGTATACGGTCTTCCAAAGGCAGTAGAAACAACCATTTTATATTATAACAAGGATCTAGTATCAGAAGAGGAATTACCGAAAACAACAGAAGAGTGGTATGAATATTCCAAGAAAGTAACAAAGGATGGCAATTATGGACTACTCGCCCTATGGGATCAAATTTATTATGCTAACGGCATATTAAATGGATATGGCGGTTATGTATTTGGTATTGATGATGCAGGCACTTATAATCCAAAAGATATTGGTTTAGCAAATAATGGTGCTATAGAGGGAGCAGAATATATTTCTAAATTCTATAAAGATGGCTTGTTCCCATCTGGAATAATCGGCGAACAAGGGATTAATGTCTTAGACTCTTTATTTACAGAGGGAAAAGCTGCAGCAGTTATCTCAGGTCCTTGGAATTTAGATCCATACGCAAAGGCTGGAATTAATTATGGGGTAATGGAACTTCCATTATTGGCAAATGGAGAACATATGGGATCGTTTATTGGTGTAAAGAGCTACAACGTAAGTACGTATAGTAAAAATGCTGAACTTGCAGAGGAGTTAGTTGAGTACTTAACAAATGAAGAGAACTCTAAAGCACGTTATGAAGTTACAAAGGAAGTGCCAGCGGTAAAAGCTTTGGCAGAAGATCCAGTTGTAACAGAAAGTGAAAGTGCAAAAGCAGTAGCAAATCAATCTCAGTATTCTCAACTTACACCGGGGATTACAGCGATGGATGCAGTTTGGCAGCCGATTGATTCTGCCCTTCAAACAATAGCTACTGGAAAAGCAAAACCGAAAGAGGCATTAAAAACAGCTGTAGAAACAATAGAAGGAACCATTGCAGCAAACAGTGGAAATTAATGATTGAAAAGGGAGTGTCCTAACAATGGGTGAAGATTCACACTACTATTAGTGAATAATGGATGTGTGTCAAACTCTTTTAGGACGTTCTCTTTTGAAATGAAAGAGGTGGAGTTACGATTATGAGCTTCTCAACTAATCCAATTCAGAAACATAGCAATCCAGTTCAAAAGGATAGAAGTTATGCAAAAAAGGCAGCCATTTTATCAATCATCCCAGGTTTTGGACAATTTTATAATAAGCAGAGAGGAAAAGGAGTGCTTTTCTTCATTTTTTCGATTGCTTTTATAGTCGTTTTTAAAGATCTATTTAATATGGGATTATGGGGAATTGTAACACTTGGGGAGCAAGTTCCAAGAGATAATTCTATCTTCCTATTAGCTGAGGGAATTATTTCTTTAATTGTCATTATATTCGGTCTATTATTCTACTATTTAAACATAAAAGATGCTTATCACAATGGAAAGAAAAGAGAAGAAGGCTTTGAAATCTCTTCAATCAAGGAACAATATCAAGTGTTATTGCATGAAGGTTATCCCTATTTAATTACGAGTCCTGCCTTCATTTTGTTAGTTTTTTCCGTTATTTTCCCTATTTTATTCTGTTTTGCCCTTGCATTTACGAATTACGATTTATATCATTCTGCACCTGCAAACTTAGTAGATTGGGTTGGGCTAGAGACGTTTAAGAAAATTTTTACGGTAGATATTTGGCGTTCTACTTTTTTTGATGTATTAGGTTGGACATTGGTTTGGACGTTAATTGCCTCTACCTTGCAAGTAAGTATTGGTATTTTTCTTGCAGTTGTAGTACATCAGAAAGAATTACGTTTTAAAAAGTTTTTCCGAACCATTCTTGTATTACCATGGGCAGTGCCTGGGTTTGTTACTATTCTAGTATTTGCAGGAATGTTTAATGATAGCTTTGGTGCGATTAATAATTCCATTCTTGCGTTTTTCGGAATAGATGGAATCCCATGGTTAACTAGCGCAAACTGGACTCGTTTAGCATTGCTTCTTATTCAGGGTTGGTTAGGTTTCCCATATGTTTTTATTGTAACAACTGGTGTGTTGCAATCCATTTCGGATGATCTTTATGAGGCTGCAACAATTGATGGGGCTTCTCCGTTGCAAAAGTTCAAGAACATTACTTTGCCATTAATCTTATATTCTATGGCGCCAATCATTATTACGCAGTATACTTTCAACTTTAATAACTTTAATATCATTTATTTGTTTAATGCCGGTGGTCCAGCTGTGCCAAGCTCTACCGCAGGTGGAACAGACATACTTGTTTCCTGGATTTACAAGCTAACAATGCAAAACAGCCAGTATGCATTAGCAGCAGCTCTAACTATATTGTTAAGTATATTTGTAATCTCTATTGCTCTTTGGCAGTTTAGAAGAACAAGCTCATTTAAGGAGGTAAAATAAGATGGCGAAAAAAACGGTCGGCATAAAAAGACAGCGCACAATACGAATGACGCTTTCTTACCTTCTCTTATTAGTTGTTTGTGTAGCAATTATTTACCCTCTTGTATGGACAGTGGGGGCAAGCTTTAATCCAGGGAATAGCCTGGTTAGTACCAGTATCATTCCAGATAAACCAACTATGAGCCATTATAGTGATTTGTTCGCCCAAGATGGAAAATTGTTTTATGGAAAATGGTATATTAACTCGATGAAGATTAGTATTTTAACGATGGTTTTATCAATGTTATGCGTATCTTTTACAGCATATGCTTTTTCAAGATTTCGCTTTAAAGGTAGAAAAAATGGGCTTCTCCTGTTCTTACTACTACAGATGATTCCCCAATTCTCTGCTTTAATTGCTATTTTTGTCCTAGCTCAAATGCTTGGATTAATCAATAGTCATTGGTTGCTGATTCTTATCTATGTTGGCGGACAAATTCCAATGAACACCTATTTAATGAAGGGATATATTGATTCTATTCCTCTTGATCTTGATGAAAGTGCGAAGATTGATGGGGCTAGTAATACGAGGATATTCTGGCGAATTCTAATGCCATTATCAAGACCAATGCTTGCAGTTGTAGCGATGAATGGTTTTACTGCTCCTCTGGGTGACTTTGCCATATCTTCCGTTATATTGCGTAACCCAGAGTATTATACTTTACCAATAGGATTATATAAGTTAGTAAGTGACAAAATGGGTGCGAGTTATACAACATTTGCAGCAGGAGCTATTCTTATCAGTATTCCTGTAGCCATTGTATTTGTCTCACTTCAAAAGCATTTTGTATCTGGATTAACAGCAGGTGGAACGAAAGGATAAGGATTGGAGGAAGGAACAATGACAAAAAGAAGATTAGCAGAGTCCAGATTGTTGCATGGGGGGGATTACAACCCAGATCAATGGCTTCAATATCCTGATATTCTTAAGGACGACTTGCGTTTAATGAAATTAGCGAAAACAACTACTTTTACATTAGGTGTATTTGCATGGAGTGCTTTAGAGCCAACAGAAGGGAACTTTCAATTTGAATGGCTAGATGAACGAATGGATGCTATTCATCAAATGGGCGGGAAAGTTATTTTAGCAACACCTAGTGGAGCAAGACCTGCTTGGATGTCAGAAAAGTATCCCGAGGTTTTAAGAACAGCAGAAAACCGTCAGAAATTATTGCATGGAGGGAGACATAATCATTGCTTCTCATCTCCGATTTATCGAGAGAAAGTAGCTATTATTAATAGAAAGCTAGCGGAACGCTACGGAAGTCACCCAGCCTTATTGATGTGGCATATTTCGAATGAGTATGGTGGGGATTGTCATTGTGATTTGTGTCAGGAGAATTTCCGTACATGGTTAAAAAATAAATATAGCACTTTAGACCAATTAAACCATGCTTGGTGGGGGCCGTTCTGGAGTCATACGATTACTAACTGGTCTCAAATCGAATCTCCTTCTTCTATTGGCGAAAATATGGTGCATGGTTTAACACTTGACTGGAAGCGTTTTGTGACAGATCAAACAATTGATTTTTATCAACAGGAGATTATTCCTTTAAGAGAACAGACACCTAATATCCCGATTACTACTAATTTTATGGCTGATACCCATGATTTAATTCCTTTTCAAAGCTTAAATTATAGCGAATTTGCAAAGCATGTGGATATTGTTAGTTGGGATTGCTATCCTGCTTGGCATAATGACTGGGAGGAAACAAAGGATTTAGCAATGAAAGTTGGTTTTATCAATGACTTATATCGTTCTTTAAAGCAACAGCCATTTTTAATCATGGAATGTACGCCAAGTGGTGTAAATTGGCATGATGTGAATAAGACAAAAAGACCTGGAATGCATATGTTGTCCTCAATGCAATTCATTGCCCACGGATCTGATAGTGTGTTGTATTTCCAATGGAGAAAATCTAGAGGTTCTTCGGAAAAGTTCCATGGAGCGGTTGTGGATCATGATAATAGTGAACAGAATAGAGTTTTCCAAGATGTAAAAGCTGTAGGAGAGGTATTGGAAAAGATTAAGGAAGTAAAAGATACAAATAAACATGCTAAAGTCGCAATCATTTATGATTGGGAAAGCAATTGGGCGTTAAATGATGCCCAAGGATTTGCAAAGGCAACGAAGCAGTATCCACAAACATTGCAAAAGCATTATAGTAGTTTCTGGAAGAGAGATATAAGTGTGGACGTGGTTACGCCAAGTCATGAATTGGATAAGTATGACTTAGTTCTCGCACCAATGCTATATTTAATGTCAGAAGAGATAATAACAAAGCTAGAAAAATATGTTCAAAATGGAGGGAATTTAGTATCTTCCTATATTAGTGGTTTAGTAAATGAAACGGATTTGGCCTATTTATCTGGATGGCCAACTAAACTACAGAATATTTTTGGTATTGATGTGAAAGAGACAGATACCCTTTATCCTAAAGATCGTAACGTTCTTCAATATAAGGGGAGACACTATGAAATCAAAGACTATTGTACGCTTTTTGAAACAAAGGGAGCTAGTGTATTAGGGACCTATGGAGAAGATTTTTATCAAGGAAACCCTGCTGTTACAGGGAACGACTTTGGTAAGGGTAAGGCCTATTTCTTAGGTGGTAGAACAGAGCAAGCATTTTTAGATGATTTTTATCAAGAGCTAATAGAAAACTTTAATTTTCCAGGAAATAAAGCTATCTCTCACCCAATAGGTGTATCCGTGCAATTGAGAGAATCAGAAACGCACCATTACTATTTTGTTATGAATTTTACAGAGAAAAAACAACATGTAGAACTAAAAGAATCCTTTTATGAATTGGTATCAGAACGAGATATAAATGGAGAAGTAGAGCTTCCGATTTATGGAACACTCGTTTTGAGAAAAGAGAAATAAGAATAGCCTTTCTTTGAAAGAGAAAGAATGATAGTAGTTATATGCTGCTATCATTTTTTATTGTAAGTAAAAAATTAGCTAGTGACTATTATCAATTCGTTTAGAAAAGCTAAATATTTGAAACGCAATGTCGGAAAATGGGAAAATAGAAGAATGAAGGGGTGAAGTTATAATGAAAATATTTGTAATTGGAGCAAATGGACAAATTGGAAAACATTTAACAACACTTATAAAAGAAGATAACAAACATACGGTTAGGGCGATGGTTAGGACAGAGGAACAAGCATCAACTTTTGAAAAGGCTGGAATAGAGACTGCACTTGTTGATTTAGAAGATAGTGTAGAACATATTGCAGATGCTGCAGCTGGTTGCGATGCAATTGTATTTACTGC
>DATMFU010000089.1:0-40054 GCA_035556015.1 Niallia sp.
AAGTGAGAGGAGGTTATGGGGTTACGGTTATAAAGAATATGACAATGTATTCAGCTTCTAAGAAGGTGATACAAGCTATTCTTTATACTTATTTAATATGCTTTTTTTACAAAACAGTGAGGGCTTATCCCTTTTTTTAGCAAAAAAAGGGCAAGCATCCTTTATATTCCTATAAATTACATCTATAAAGAAGTCTCCAAACATATAGTAAAACATAATGAAGAAAGAAGGTTTTATATAAATGGATAAGCTTTCCCCTTATCACACTGTTACCTATTGTTGCGTTATGACATTCATTACTACGATATTCTTTCTATTTCTTACTGGATTATCTGGGTAAACTCTTGCATCCTTTTTTTCAGGTTCTGTTGTTGCATTATTGAATATCATAGAAGACGAAATAATACATAAACAAATATATAAATAAATTTTATTATTATGTATAAAAACAAAAAAAGAGGTACACAATGATACTACAAAGTGTAATTCCCCCTTTTGTTTAGAGCTGTTTTAGGAATTCTTCTCCTTTTTAGAGGAATTCGTGACAGCTCATTTTTTTATTCTTTTTCCTATATTTTCACTTCAATATAGTACTTATTGAATTAATTGTAGAAATTGTTTTGTTCTAGCTTCCTTTGGAAGAGTGAAAATGGTTTTAGGATCACCTTTTTCAACTATATATCCTCCATCCATAAAAATGACTTCGTCTGCCACTTCTTTTGCGAATTTCATTTCGTGAGTAACTACGATCATAGTCATCCCTTCATTTGCTAATTCTTTCATTACCTTTAATACATCCCCAACTAATTCTGGATCTAACGCCGAGGTAGGCTCATCAAAAAGCATCACTTCTGGTTCCATTGCTAAAGCTCTAGCTATACCAACCCTTTGTTGCTGTCCTCCTGAAAGTTGAAAAGGATAGAAGTCTAATTTATCTCCTAATCCTACCTTTCCAAGGAGTTGTTCTGCCTTTTTTCTAGCAACTGATTTATCCTGCTTTTTAACAGTTATTGGACCCTCCATCACATTTTGAAGGGCTGTTTTATGTGGAAATAGATTATAGCTTTGAAAGACCATTCCTGTTAATTTTCGGAACTCCGTAATGTCCCTTTTAGAAACATGATTAGAAAAATCTAATTGTTTATTGCTTATTTGCACGAATCCGGAAGTTGGCACTTCTAGAACATTTAAACATCTTAATAAAGTTGTTTTACCGGAACCAGAAGGTCCAATCACCACAATTACCTTTCCCTTATCCACTTCTAGACTTATGTTCTTTAAAACTTCTAAATCACCAAATCGTTTAGATAAACCGTTTATCGAGATCAATTATTTTCACTCCTACTTCTATTATTTTATCTTTTCAAATGACGTCCAAAGTGGTGTTCCAGCCTTTGCTGAATAAGTGAAAGTGGGAAACAAATAATCCAATATAGAACGGCAACCTCTGTGTAAAGTAAAAGGAATTCATAATTAGTGCTGGCTATTTGCTGTGCTACACGGAACATTTCTGTTACTAAAATGAGAGCAGCAAGGGATGAATCTTTAATCAAACTGATAAATGTATTGGATAATGGTGGAACGGAAACACGGACTGCTTGTGGCAAGATAATCCTTCTAAGGTTTTGCACATAATTCATTCCGATAGAATAACCTGCTTCCCATTGACCATTGGGAATACTTAAAATTGCTCCACGTATAATTTCCGAACTATATGCACCAACGTTTAATGAAAATCCAATAGTCGCTGCTATAAATGGATCTAATGTTATACCTACGTTTGGGAGTCCATAAAAAATGATAAATAATTGCACTAGCAAAGGAGTTCCTCTAATAATGGATACATATACATTTGCAATAACTTTTAATATTTTTATACTGGATAATCTGGCAAGAGCAGTTAGTAGTGCAAGTACGATTCCAATAATAAAGGAAATGATTGATAATGGTATGGTATAAAAAAGGGCCCCCTTCGCCAAAGGGAGAAGGGAACTAACTGCGATGTCATAATATCTTTGAAAAGCTTCTGGATCTGTTACTATACTATTTAAGTACATCTTCTCCGAACCATTTCTCTGATATAGTTTTATACGTACCATCATCAATCATTTCTTGTAATGCTTTATTTACAGCATCCACTAAAGAGTCATTACCTTTTCTAAACATCAAACCACTTTGTGATACATCATCTGCTGTATCTGCAATTTTTACCTTTGTATCAGGCTTTTGCTTTTTGAAATCTAAGAAAGATAATTTATCATTAATTGTAACATCTACTCTTTTTGCATTTAACAATTCAATGGCTTGATTAAATCCATCCACCCCAACAAGCTCTGCTCCATATGATTTAGCTGTTTCTGCATAGTTACTTGTTAGAGACTGAGCTGATTTTAATCCTTTTATATCTTCAAAACTTTTTATGTTTGAATCTTCTCTTGTTAGCAGAACACCAGCTGATGAAATATAAGGAATAGAAAAGGAATATTTAGCTTTTCTTTCATCATTAATTCCTACTTGGTTTGCAATCATGTCAAAACGTTTCGCATCAAGTCCAGCAAACATTGCATCCCATTGTGTTTCCTTGAATTCAACATCTACACCTAAATGTTTACCCACTTCTTCTGCAATTTCCACATCAAAACCTGTTAATTTTCCATTATCATCATGATAAGAAAATGGTGGGTATGTACCTTCCGTACCAACGACCAATTTTCCTTCATCTTTAATTTGAGCTAATAAATCTGAATCTTTACTAGCACTATCTTTTGATTTGTTTGACTCATCCGAATTACCGCATGCAGCCAAAACAATCGACAAACTAAGTAATAACCCAAACAATATGCTGAATTTTTTCATTTTTAATCCTCCGAATTCCGATAAGTATTGTCAACAATTGATATCATATTATAGGTTAATTCACTTGTCAAAATATAAAATTGGCTTTCTTATTTTCACCAAGATTTGTACCTTTAACCATTCATCCTCTATCCATTTCATACCAAAAAAAAAACAACCAATAAGGTTGTTAACTATTTATAAAAGAAAATAATAATATATAAATTCAGTTAGCCATTAAACAGAAACCTCAAAAGGATACATTTGTAAATGTCCTTCATATACTCTTTGCATCTTATATTCATCCAACAAATCATATGGCCGAATTAGAGAGGGCGGTTTTTCAAAATAAAGTACACCACTCTCATTTAGAATGGAGGCAACGAATTGTGAACAAAAATATGCATTTTTTCTATTATATGGAATTTCCAACAAAATAAATAATAGCCCTAGTAAATTATATCGGTAGTGCCCCTTTTCCCTTTCCATCCTTTTTATTTTCTCCATCATTTTTTCATACTGTTCGTCCGTTACAGATATTGCATAAATAACACATCTACTATTACGGTAAAAGTCGTGGCGAATATCTTCCTTGATAAATCCACCAATAAAGGGATTATTAGGTTTTTTTCTTCCGAAACTATATACTTGATCTAATCGTGAATTCAGGGAAATGGATGCATGATTATGTGGCTTTTTCGTGAAAAATTTTATAAATCTCGTAAATAATGTCCCTGTATCTGATAAGATAATATAAACTTTTTTTTCGCTCACATAAGACCTCCTTCCTAATTATTTTTACTAATATTCCATTAAGGAATGGTGTAAGTTTCGTTTTTAAAATGGACCATACTTATTAATTCCATGTCCACTATTCTTTTCCTCTATCTATGATATTAAGAAGAGCTCCTTTTTGAAACATACTACTGAATTATTTTTTTATACATCTTTAGTCTTAAAAATAGTCTTTTAAAAAAGAAAAGTCTAAAAAGATACATGTTCCCTTTAGACTTCTTTATCTGAATCGTATTTAATTACCAAATTATACATCTTTATAATTAAGAAGAGGCAATGAGCCGTAATATGTTGCCACCAATGTACCTATGGTATTTCCTGCTACTATAAATTCTTTCCAATGATTCGGATCATTGGGAATCCCCTCTTTATATAGATTGTAAATAATTGCAGCCATAAATGCATCACCTGATCCATTTGTATCTTTTACTTGGATTTTAGATGTTGGAACATGTACTTCAAAATGATGCCCCAATCCTATTGCACCATTTTCTCCCATTGTAACTAGTTGAAATTGATTAGGATGTGTTTTTATTTTTCCTATATCTTCCTTAAAGGAACCTTGCTGAAATAAAAAGGAAAGTTCTTCTTTTGATAGTTTAAAAATATCCACTAATGGAATAAAGTATAAAATAGTGTTTCTACATTCTTCTTCACTTTCCCATCTTTTCAACCGAATATTTGCATCAAATACAATAAGCAGTCCATGTTTTTTTGCAAAATTAATTGCTTTTAATGTTGCTTCTCTTGCTTGCGGATGAAAGAGGGTTCCGGAACCAAAATAAAAAATCTTCTTTCCTAAAAAGGCCTTTTCTTCTATATCACTAGCATTAACGACATCATCAGGTGTTTCATTGACATATGAATGAAATTGTCTTTCTCCATTCCCCTCTATATGTATATATACCTTTGAAAGCAGTTTTCTTTTTGAGGTTACGCTGTAATCTAAACGAACCCTTTCTTTTTGCAACTGCTCCTTAACAAATACACTATCTTCTTTCATACCAAGTTTGGTTATATAATAGCTTGGTACATTCATTCTACTTAAATGAACAGCAACATTTACCGTCGCTCCACCTAATTTTCTATCAAACTCTACATTATTTTTTGATAGGGATATATAATCAATAAAAGCATCTCCAAGTGTTATTATTCCGTTACTACTCAAGCTATCCCCATCCTTCTGTTTTTCTCTATTGTAAATAGAAAAGATGAAACTTACTAGTGTAGTATTACGTCTATACCTATGATTTTTATCGGCTAGGTGCAGTTAATATATTCCCATATTTGGAAATATAGTTTTTGTTTTATTAAAAGTTTGTTATGATATGTAAGTGTGTCCCTAAAACGAATGAAAACTAAATTTAAATAGAGTAATAGGAGTGAAAAGATGGATAATTTGTGGGAATTGATTGTTGCCTTTATTTTGGGCATTGTAGAAGGAATAACTGAATTTGCACCTGTATCTTCTACTGGACATATGATCATTGTGGATGATCTGTGGCTAAAATCGAACGAAATATTTTCTAAAGAAGTTGCAAATACCTTTAAAGTAGTAATTCAATTAGGTTCCATATTAGCAGTAGTTATTATTTTTAAAGATCGTTTTTTAAATATCCTAGGTCTTAAAAAGAGTATTAATGGAAAAAAAGTACAAGGACATACGTTAAGCCTAGTACAAGTATTAATTGGTTTAATCCCTGCTGGAGTTTTAGGATTATTATTTGATGATTATATTGATGAACATTTATTTAATTTTCATACAGTTGCATACGCATTGATTGTCGGAGCTATTCTAATGATGGTTGCAGACTTTACACAAAAAAGAAAAAAGCCTACAACTACTTCACTTGATCAAATCACGAATAAACAAGCCTTCTTTATTGGTCTTTTTCAATGTATTGCTTTATGGCCAGGTTTTTCAAGATCTGGTTCCACTATTTCAGGGGGAGTTTTAATGGGCTTAAGTCACAGAGTTGCAGCTGATTTTACCTTTATTATGGCTGTTCCTATTATGGCTGGTGCAAGTTTCATCTCCTTATTGAATAACTGGGAATATATAAAAGCAGATACTCTTCCATTTTTTATCGTTGGGTTTATTAGTGCCTTTATATTTGCTCTTATCTCCATACGTTTCTTCTTAAAATTAATAGATCGTATTAAATTAACACCATTTGCTATTTACCGTATTGTTATAGCAATTATCATTATGATTACATTTTTCTAATGAAGTGGAGGATACCTTTTTAACAAAAGGTATCCTCTCTTATTTTTTTTCATCCCTCACTTAAAAGTCTGCAGAAAGATAAAATCCTCAGAATATATGTATCACTGTGACTTCCTTCTTGAAAAATTCTTTAAACTTCATGGAATAAGTATGCCAAAAAAATTAGAGACTATAAAATATAGATGCTAAGTAAACTCCTTGAAATAAAGGAAGATATATTCAGCAAATAAACCTATATTTTACATGTTATTAAGTACTTTTTCCTATAATACATCTAACAGCAATAAATGACCTGATTGTTTCTTTACATGCTATAAATTTATTAGTAAAATGAAAAACGTTATTCTTTTAATTTTGGGATTTTTGACACAATCGAAATTTCACAACATCAGGAGGACCCAATGAATTTATTTCGAAAAAAGGAACTAACATCTAGTACTACTACACCTTTAAATCGAGTATTAGGTGCTTTTGATTTAACAATGCTCGGTGTTGGAGCTATTGTTGGTACCGGTATTTTTGTTTTAACAGGAGTTGCTTCCGCTCTTTATGCAGGTCCTGCATTAATTTTATCTTTTATCATTGCAGGTTTAGCTTGTACTTTTGCAGCCTTGTGCTATTCAGAATTCGCCTCCATGATACCACAATCTGGAAGTGCATATACATATAGTTATGTAGCATTCGGAGAAGTTATCGCATGGATTTTAGGATGGGATCTTATCTTAGAGTATGGCCTTGCATCTGCAGCTGTTGCTAGTGGATGGTCTGGATACTTTCAAAGTTTGCTTACTGGATTTAACATCCACTTGCCTACTTTTATGACCAGTGCATTTAGTCCAGCGGATGGAACATATATTGATGTTCCGGCAATTGTTATTGTATTTATTATTACCCTTTTATTAACAAGAGGAACGAAGGAGTCTTCGAAATGGAACACCATACTAGTAATGATTAAATTAGCTGTCGTTCTATTATTTATCTTTGTTGGTGTATGGTATGTTAAACCATCCAATTGGGTTCCATTCACACCGTTCGGTTTTTCAGGGGTAACAACAGGAGCAGCCGTTGTTATATTTGCGTATTTTGGCTTTGATGCTGTCTCCACTGCTGCTGAAGAGGTGAAAAATCCACAAAAGAATTTGCCAATTGGGATTATTTCAGCATTAGTAGTCTGTACATTCTTATATATTATTGTTTCTCTTATTCTCACTGGGATTGTCCCATATACAGAACTTAATGTAAAAGATCCTGTTTCTTTTGCTCTAAGTTTCATTCATCAAGATTGGGCAGCTGGCTTTGTATCTCTTGGTGCCATTATAGGAATCACTACCGTATTAATGGTAATGATGTTTGGACAAACTCGTTTATTCTATGCAATTAGCAAAGATGGATTATTACCGAAATCTTTGCACAAAGTTAGTAAAAAAACTCATGTACCAGTTACGAGTACTTGGGTTACTTCTGGAATAGTAGCTATATTTGCTGGTTTCGTTCCACTTGATCGATTAGCCGAACTTACCAATATTGGAACATTGTTTGCATTTTCCACTGTATCAGTTGGTATTTTAGTATTACGCTATACACAACCAAATTTAAAGCGTGGATTTAAGACACCTTTTGTTCCACTAATTCCATCGCTTGCAGTGATTTTCTGTGTTTACTTAATGTTACAGCTAAGTTCCTTCACATGGAAAGGTTTCGTTGTATGGTTAGTTATTGGTTTAATTATTTATGGAGTATATGGCTATAAGCATAGTAATTTAAATCAACATAAAAAATCTTTATAATAACCAAAAAGGCTGTTCCAATTGGAACAGCCTTTTTATTATTGTCTTATTCGTTTAAATGGCCACCAATTCGCTTCTCCAAAGTTCTTTACTAATACTGGAATAAGCAGTGGTAAAATAATAAATGCATATAAGAAAAGTCCCACAAGGACAATACTTGCAATTTGTAATAAGGATAGCATTCCCGATGGCATCATAGCTGCAAATGTACCACCTAAAATAACAGCAGCAGATATAATTACTGTTCCCATTTTCTTCATTGCCTCAAGCATGGCATCTTTGATAGTTAAATCCTTATATTCATTGAATCGATCCATTAAGAAAATACTATAATCCACGCCTAAAGCAACTAGAATAACAAATCCAAAAAACGGAACTGCCCAACTAATGCCTGTATAATCAAAAATATTGACATAAATTGCTTCATTAATTCCTAAAGCAGTATAGAATGTTAGAATTAATGATCCAATAATGTAGGCTGGCATAATAATGGAACGGAATAAAAAGATTAGGACAATAGATATTCCGACAAGCATCCATATTACCGTATTCGTATAATCAGAATCTGATACAGCACGTAGATCTGCATTTGTACTTGTAATACCAGAAACAGCTACTTCTGCATTTTCTAGCTTCGTTCCCTTCGTAACCTGTGACACCGTGTCTTTTATATGATCAATTTCGTCTATTGCTTCATTTGAATATGGATTATTAGCAAAGACAACATCAAAGGTCATAATTTTACGATTTGGAGAAAGATACATATTTAATGATTCTTTAAATTCATCACTTTTTAACACTTCTTCCGGTATATAAAAACCAGTTGTATCATTTTTAGATAGACCAGATAAATAATCTTTTGCAGATCCTAATCCTTCTGACACTTGATCTAATCCTTCTGCACTTTGATTTAGTCCATCTGTTAATTGTCCTAACTGACCGTTAATATCTCCAAATCCATTCAACAGTTGCTTTTGTCCATCATTGATACTTGTTAAGCCATTTGTAAGCTTTGGCATATTATCAACTATTTTCCCTTGACCATCGGCTAATTGGTTTAAACCTTTTTGTTGTTGATCAATGGCATCTATTAGTTGCTCTAGGCCTGAAGAGATTTTACTTTGTTGTTTTAAAATTTCCCCATAACCATCATTTGCTGTTTGTATCCCTGCTTGCAATTGGGCCAATCCCTTATTTAATTCGCTAACACCTGAACTAATTTTAGGTAATTGCTCTTGGGATGTTAAGAATAACGATTTTATTCCGTTATATCCTTCCTCAGAGGCTAATCCATCATATTGTTGTTCTAAGTATCCGAATGTTTCTTTTGGAACGAGATTATAACCATCCTCTAATTGCTTTAAACCAGATTCAATTTTATTATATTCTCCTACTAAGGTAGTTAAATTTGTTTCTGCAGATTCATAACCACTTTGTAGTTTTTTATGTGCAGCCAATAATTCTTCTGCTCCACTTTTTGCACTTTCTAATCCTGCTTTAATTTGATCAGATCCAGCCGATCCTTGGCGAATACCATTTTCTACTTTTTCAAGATTTGTTTGTATCTCACCTATGCCAGATTTAATTTCATTTGTTCCTTTGATTAAATCGTTAATTCCACCAGTAGCTTTGTTTAGTTGGGGCTCCGATTTCTTCAGCTCATTCCCGGCACCCTCTAGCCCTTCACTAATCTTGTCAATCCCTTCTTTTCCTTCACCAAGACCTTCCTCTAAAGTCTCTGCTTGTTTAGCAATATATAAATCTTCTATCGAATCTCCAGTAGGTCTTGTAACAGATCGAACTTTATCTACTAAATCCATTTTCTCCAATTGAGTGGAAATGGAATCTGCTAATGCTAAATATTCTGTTGTGTCTAATAAATCATCATTTTTTAAAATAACAGTTGTTGCCATGGATTCACCTGGTCCAAAGCTATCTGCAATTGCATTAAATGCCTTAATAGATGGTGAATCATCACTTATCTCTTCTAAAGAATTAAAGGATAAATCTCCATCATAAGTAACGAGAAAAGGAACACAAATACATGCAACAATAAGTAAAGCTAGAAGAGGCCTTTTAATAGAGAAATCCCCTACATTCCCCCATAATTTGCTATCTCCATGCTCAAGTGATCCTTTAGAAGGCCAAAACATTTTTTTACCAAGAAGCAACATAAAAACTGGCACTACTGAGAAAAGTGCAATGATTAATATTGCTACTCCGACAGCAACTGCAGAAGCTGATTTATAGAGGGTGAATTTGGAAAATCCAATTGCTGCAAAGCCAATCATTACTGCAACCCCACTAAAAAATACGGTTCTTCCTGCATTGCGATATGTTTCAACAACAGACTCCCATAAACTTTCCCTTTGCATCATCTCTTCTTTAAATCTACTCAATAATAGAATACAATAATCTGTACCTATCCCAAAAAGGACTGCTACTAAAAAGATTTGCGTATAAGTAGATATCGGAAAATCCCATTGATCCACTAGTATGGAAACAATTGATTGAGAAACTAAGTATGAAACTCCCACTGTTATTAATGGTATTAATGGTGCAACAACAGATCTAAAAACGATTAATAATACAGCAAGAATAAACACAACCGTAATTCCTTCTGTCTTCTTTAATCCTTCTTGTGAACTGTTTACTAAGTCTTGATCAATCATCCAACCACTCGTGTAGTAATGATCGACATCAAACTCATCAATGGTGTTATATAATAAATCACTTACTTCGTCTGCTTCTCGATTATTCCAACTTATCGTTAGAGAGTTTAAGATGGTTTTTCCATCATCTGAAACAAGTTGATCTTTCAAATCCTCGTTTGTAAAATAGGATAATATCTCGGAAATACCGAGTTTTTCCTTATTAGCTTCTAATTTTTCGATAGCCTTTTTTGCTTCGGAAATCTCTTTTTTACTCAATTTTTTATCATTATGAAAGACAAGGGCTACAGTGGATTGCTCTCCTACATTCTCTTGACTCTCTATTTCTTCAAGAATCTTCTCTGCTTGTGTAGAAGAATATCCCTCTGGCACAGTAATTTGTCCTTTTTCTTTTACTAAATCAGCCATATTTGGCGCAATAAAAAATAAACCTACAATGATAATTATCCATGCTCCTAGCACTAGCCATTTTCCCTTTAAAATAGCATTCACTAACATTCCCCTCCACTCTATCTATTCTTGTTTTTCCTTTATTAACTCATCCAATTTTGCATAAGTATCTAAGAATTGTTCAATTTCCTCATTACCAAATTTAGTAATAACCGATTCGATAATACTTTGAATCTTTTTCTCCATTTCAGCAAAAATTGTTTTTCCTTCTTGTGTAAGCGATAAATAAATAACTCGGCGATCTTTTTCATCTCGTTTTCTATCAACCCAACCTTTTTCAAATAAACGATTTATAATTGGAGTAATAGCACTCTTTTTTACTCCGAAGCAAGAAGAGAGCTCTGTTGAAGTACATTCTTCTACTTGATTTATGTGTCTCATCATAAAATGTTGTTCTGTTGTTAAAACATCGCCAATTTCCTGTCTGATTAAATGGTCAAATTTACGATTAACGGAAAAATTGATACTTACATAGCGATCAATAATTTCATGTATAGTTCGATACGTAATCATCATCACCTCTTATAAACAGATATAGTTAAACACCTTAACTATTAAACAGTTTAACTTTATCATTATTTTTATGTCAATGAAAAGATATGACTATATCATTTCCTGACCATACCATTCTATTCTTGAATGGATATGCTATAATATTTGAAAAAATGAACGGAGAATAAAATGATGAAAGAAAGTATTTCCATGCATAATACATTAATAGAGAATTTAGGAATAGAAATCTGTGACATTAAAAATGATGGTACTTGTATAGCAACCATGCCAGTTAATGAGAGAACAAAACAGCCATTCGGATTGCTTCATGGGGGTGCCTCTGTAGCATTAGCAGAAACAGTCGCAAGTATTGGAGCAGCCAGCTTAATCAATCAAGAAACTCATTTAGTTTTTGGACAAGAGATTAACGCTAATCATATTCAATCAAAACAGGACGGTATGGTTACTGCCACAGCATCAGTCGTTCATCAAGGAAAATTTAGTATGGTTTATGAAATAAGAATAGAGGATGAAACACAACAGTTAATCAGTATTTCTCGTTGCACATTAGCAGTAATACCGAGAAAAAAATAGAAAGCATTCAAAACAACAAGACCACCATTACGTTATCCCATTTCTCTTTAACGGGTAACGTAAAATGGTGGTCTCACTAGGAAACCCTCTTATTATTTACAAGTATATAATCTAGCTTCATATGGTTTTAGAACAAAGGAAGTAGTAGGTTTATGTTCTTTTACGGAGTAATTAGCTAACAATAAATTATTACTTTCTAATTCTACTACTCGATTCTGGAAATTAGCTTCCTCTGCTGTTAAATTAACGATAATTGCCATCTTTTTGCCTTCTAAACTTCTAGTATAAGCAAACACTTGCTTATTATCTTCATCAATCAAATCAAAAGTCCCATAGGTTAAAATTGGTGCAGATTTCTTTAAAGCAATCATTTCTTTATAAAAGCTATAGATAGAATCTGGGTCCTGTTTTTGCACTTCAACATTAATTTCTGTATAGTTTGGGTTCATCCCTATCCATGGTGTCACTGTTGAAAACCCGCCATATGGTTCACTTGACCATTGCATAGGTGTACGGGAATTATCTCGACTTGTTGACCAAATGCCTTCCATAATATCCTTGTGACTAACACCTTCTTCTCTTTTTAATTTGTAGAGATTCTTTGTTGCCACATCGTCATATTCTTCAATAGTTGGGAATTGGACATTAGTCATTCCAATCTCTTGTCCTTGATAAATAAATGGTGTACCTTGCATTAAAAAGTACATCATTCCTAAGGCTTTGGCACTTTCTTTCCAATACACTTTGTCATTTCCCCAAGTAGATACCGTTCTCGCTTTATCATGGTTTTCAATAAATAAAGCATTCCAACCTTTATTCTCCAATCCTTTTTGCCATTTATTTAGTACTTGTTTTAGTTGAAGGACATCGATTCCTTCGCTTTTTTCGTTATCCCATAAATCTAAATGCTCAAATTGAAAAACCATATTAAATTTCCCTTTTGTTTCACCTACCCATAATTCAGCCTCTTCAATCTTTACACCATTCGCTTCTCCAACGGTCATAATATCGTATTTAGAGAAGGATTCATTTTTTAACTCTTCTAGGAAAGGCTGAATTCCTTCCACATTCATATGTTTCTCAAAGGATGGAACATATTCAAGTTCTAAAGGATTATCCATATCCTTCAATCCTTCTTCCTTCTTTATATGACTAATGGCATCAATACGGAAACCATCAATTCCTTTATCAAGCCACCAATTGATCATTTCGTAAAGTGCGTTCCTTACCTCTTTATTTTCCCAATTTAAATCTGGTTGCCTTTCGGAGAAAATATGCATAAAATATTGATCCGTCTTTTCGTCGTATTTCCAAGCAGATCCTCCAAAAATACTTTCCCAGTTATTAGGTTCTTTTCCATCTACACCATCTCTCCAAATATACCAGTCTCTTTTTGGATTATCTTTAGAAGAACGAGATTCTAGGAACCATTTATGTTCATCACTAGTATGATTAATAACTAAATCAATAATTAATTTCATGCCTCTTTGGTGTACTTCATATAACAATCGATCAAAGTCATCCATTGTTCCAAACTCATCCATGATATCCTGATAATCACTAATATCATAACCATTGTCATCATTTGGGGATTTATACATTGGACATATCCAAATACAATCAATCCCTAATTCCTTTAAATAATCTAATTTAGAAATAACACCCTTTAAATCACCAATTCCGTCTCCATTGGAGTCCATAAAACTCCTTGGATAAATTTGATACGCTACTGCTTCCTTCCACCACTTTTGATTCATTCTCTTCTTCCTTTCTAACATTAATATTCTACTTTCATACCACGTTTAAGTCCCACTTACTCAACTCTTTCACAACAAGAATTTCTTACAACCATTTCAGCAGGCACAGTAATTCTCTTTGTTAATGATTTAGGTTGCTCAATATCTTCTAATAAGCACTTTGTAGCTTCTACTCCCAGTTGAAAAATATTAATATCTACAGAAGTTAACGATGGCTTCATATACTTACCAGTCGTTATGTTATTGAAAGCAACAATCGATAAATCTTGAGGAACAGAAATATGAAGTTCCTCTGCATAACTAATTAATTCAATGGCGATAAAATCATCTGATACTACCAAAGCTGTAGGAGCATTTTCCTTTGTTAACAATTCCTTCAGCTTTTCTTCAGAACGACCTATTATTTCTTTATCATAAACAATAAGATCTTTACGAAATTCAATATTATTTTCCTTTAATGCTCTTTTGTATCCTGCTAACCGATCAATCGTAAAAACCATATCCATATTTGCTCCAATAAATGCTATTGACCGATGGCCTAGTTTTATTAAATACTCGGTTATTTGTTTTGTAATATATACATTATCGTTATCCACATAAGATATTCTCTCCGCATTATGATATGGTCTCCCGATTACTGTAAAAGGAAATTTATTCCGAAGGAGATAATCCATAATTTGGTCATTTGTTTTACTGTATAAAAGAATAATTCCATCCACTCTTTTTCCTTGAACCATTGTAACTACTTCTTGCAAAATCTCTTCCTCAGTTGCTCCAGTTGTTAAATAGATTCCGAACTGACTTTTTCTTGCTTCTAAACAAACACCTCTTAGTACTTCTGGGAAAAAAGGGTTTTCTAATACACTTTCAGTAGAGTTCGGCATTACTATGCCTAATGTTTTTGTATTTTTGACTACTAAACTTCTTGCTTGTAAATTAGGATGATAGCCTAATTCCTCCATTGCTTCCCTAACTTTACGCTTTGTTTCATCACTTATTTTCGGATGATTAGCCAGCACTCTAGAAACAGTAGAGGGAGAAACATTCGCTAATTTCCCAACATCTTTAATGGTTACCGCCATACTTATTGTTCCCCTTCTATAGTTCATTTAGCAGAATATAGTAAACGTTATCATTTCTATTTAAAAAATATAGTGCAAACGGTTGCATCGTTATAACTAGAATATATCATACTACTATTTCTATAGCAACAATTAAAAAAACTTCCTTTTTAAAAGGAAGTTTTTTTAATTTATCATATGATACTTAAAATTGATTTCATTTTACATCTAATGAAGGTTCCCGCTCTAATTCGACAATTTCCTGGGAAATCAATTCTTTACTTACTACTAAAAGGTACACCTTCTTTTAGTTTCT
This sequence comes from Niallia sp., assembly GCA_035556015.1. Classification (GTDB taxonomy): domain Bacteria; phylum Bacillota; class Bacilli; order Bacillales; family Cytobacillaceae; genus Niallia. Next base: position 14,987 of record DATMFU010000089.1, read on the forward strand.
TTCCGCATAAATAATATATCTTTGTGGTGCATTTCCTATATATCGGAATGGATAACAGGTAGTAAGAACTAGTTCTTCTTTCGAATCATCTAATGTTATGATAGATTGATCATCAGCATCGACAATTTTAGTAGAGATAATTTTATACGAGTATTCACCATAAGGTAGAGATAGTTTCAATTCATCCCCTATTTCTAATTCGCCTGCCCGTCTAAACACTGTATCACGATGTCCTGATAATACAATTTGACCATTTTCGTCTGGATAAAAGCTTCCTTTATAATGGCCAACACCTTTTTCCAAATCGTCTGGATCTGTTCCTTCTACAATTGGTAATTCTCCATCTATCTTGTCGATTATAAGAAGCCCTACTGCATTTCCAATTGGAGGTTCAAAACGTTTACTTTCCTTATCCAGCCATTTTTGATTTTCATTCTTTATGACTTCTTTTGCCTCAGATAACGAATGCTTGGTTTGAGCCTTTGTGTCTAGTATATTAAAGATTCCATATCCAATAAAAAGTACTCCTCCAACAATAAGAAGAAGAGCCAACCATTTAGTTATTTTCATGCTTTTTATGCCTTTCTATAATTTATTTGATAGAAAATCACAAAACAATCTATATACATTTAATAAGTAAATTGTAAGCTATTTCTGCTATTTTTGGCAACTTATTCCTTTCTTAAAAAAGATTCTATCTTTCTTATCCTCTTCATTCTTTCTTCTTCTGCGGTTTATATGAAACAACGTTCTTCCACCATATTTCCTTACATAAACTACTACAACCGAGTCATTAACTTTCTCCTATTACACATACTAAAAAAGCTCATTTACATAACCGATAATAAATAAATTTTCTTTAAATGTTCACTTTATTGGATTAAATTTAATGGTACTATTACATAAGATTTGTTTTACATTATATTTTCAAGGAGCAATACTCATGAATAAACGGAAACCTATTCCCTCCTTGTCTTCTAATTCAGTACAATTAGCTGCATTATTAGCGATAGTTGGAGGTTTTTTAGATGCCTATACATTTATCAGTAGAGATGGTGTTTTTGCGAATGCACAGACGGGAAATATTGTCCTTTTTGCCGTAAATGCCGCAACAGGTAAATGGTTCGAATCTCTTCATTACATTCCACCATTGATTGCCTTTGTAATGGGAGTGCTTGTTTCGGAAATAGTTAAGATTCCATCCATTAGAGACATTTTATATAGTTATAGAAGGTCTATTCTTATTCTAGAATGTATAGTGTTAATTATTGTTGGCTTTTTACCCCATACTGTACCAAATATAATAATTACTGTTTGTTTGTCATTTGTATCATCTCTGCAAATCTCTACATTTAATAAACTGGATAAGTGGGCATATAATTCTACGATGACAACTGGTAATATGCGCACTGCTACCCAGGCTGCTTACGCTGCATATATGGAACATAATGAGGAAGCAAAGATTCAATTTAAAGAGTTTTCCCTCATTATTGGCGCCTTTTTATTTGGAGCACTACTTGGAACCTTTACTACTTCTTATATTGGTATCAAAGCTATCTGGTTTGCTTCCATCATTTTGATTATTGCACTAATTTTATACCATAAGGACAAAGGATATATTCGAAAAAGAGAAAATAAGTAAAGCCCTCCATTCAGTTAAGAAAGGCTGCCTAATACAGACAGCCTTTCTTAATGCTTAGTTATTTAGTTCTTCATAAATTTCTTCCCACTGTTTCTCTAACTTACTTTTTTCTACATATACTTGCTGAAGAATGTGAAGATCTTGTTCTTCTTCTAATTTTTTCTCTAACTCCGTAATTTTTTCTTCTAATAGCTCAATATCATTCACTAGTGAATCTTTACTTTTATCTTTAGTAGAAATTTTCTCTTTATTTACCTTCTCCGTATTAGCTTTCCTTTTTCGAGATTGAACATTTTCTATCGTTCTTGTACTTACTCTTTCCATCTTTTTTACTTTTGCATAATTATAATTCCCATCAAAAGTTAACAGGTTACAAGATTCTATCCAATAAATTTTATGAAAGAGTTTATTAAGAAAATATCTGTCATGGGACACTGCAAGAATGGTACCATTGAAATCTTCCAGCGCCTCTTCCAATACCTCTCGAGATTCTATATTCAAATGGTTTGTAGGTTCATCTAAAATCAACAGATTAATTTCTTGGTACATTAATTGCGCTAATCGAAGCCGCATTCTTTCGCCACCACTTAAATTAGCTACTTTTTGAAATACATTGTGTCCATAGAATAAAAATCTAGCTAAAATGCTTCTAGCCTCTCCTTCTGTAACATTTACTTCCTCCCTAAATGCTTCTATTACATTCTCTCCCGTCATGTTAGATAAAACATCTTGTGATAAATAACCAATTTTCACATTACTCCCTATCTTTACTTCTCCAGAATCTGCTTCTAGTTGTTGAAGGATGATTTTAATTAAAGTAGACTTACCTGTTCCATTTTCTCCGATAATAGCTGCTCTTTCTTTATAAACAAGATGAACATTTACTTTTTGAAATAATTGTTGGTCTCCAAAGTTCTTAGAAACATCTTTAAGGTGAATAACATCTTTTCCACTTCGTTCACTTGCTTCTAGTTCGAAATTCATTCTTTTCCTGTTTAATATAGGGCGATTTATTTTTTCCATTCGCTCTAATGCGCGTTCCATATTTCTTGCTCTTTTATGAAGTCCTTCGCTAGGCGGATTTGCTCTATTTGCCCACTCTCTGAGGCGCTTAATCGCTTCTTTCATTTTCTTTATTTTCTTTTGTTGTTCCTCAAAAGCCTGAAATTCCCTTAATAAATTTTCTTCTTTTTTCTTGATGAAGTTTGTATAATTCGAAAAGTAAGTAGTTACCTCCCCATCCTCTAAATCAATTACTTTATTGATAACTTCATCAAGAAAATATCGATCATGAGAAACTACTACCACTGTTCCGTTATAACTTTGTAAAAATTCCCCGAGCCATTCAATTGCTACTAAATCTAAATGATTAGTCGGTTCATCTAACAATAGTAAATCAGGCTCTCTGAGAAGAATAATTCCTAAGCCTATTTTCGTTTTCTCTCCTCCGCTTAAATTTCCATATTCTTTCGTTAATAGATTTTGTATATTAAGTCCATTTACTATTCTTTCTACTTTAGCATCTATTTCATATCCACCTTGATTTAAATAGTAATCTTGAAGCTTTCCATACTCTTTCATTAATAATGGAAGTTGTTGTGTGTTACTATCTTTTCCCATTTCCTTTTCTAGAGCCTTCATTTTTCCTTCTATCTTTAATAATTCATGAAAAGCAGATCTTAATACTTTTTCTACTTTCATTTGATTATCATAGTCAGGAATTTGTTCTAAGTAGCCAATCTTTGTTCCTTTTTTCCAATGAATTTGACCAGTATCAGGATTTTCCTTACCTGCTAAAAGACGAAATAAAGTAGTTTTTCCACTCCCATTCCTTCCTACTAATCCAACTCTTTCATTCTCCTTCATTTCAAGAGAAATATTTTCAAATATTGTATTTCCTCCATACATTTTCCCGACTTTATTGACACTACAAATAATCATCATTCCATCTCCTTTTATATGATGATCTCTTATGCCACCTCTAAAATATTGAACTAGCTAAAAAATTTTTACAATCATGTATTCTTCTTCAAAAAAACACACAAAAAAGCCATGGAAAGCAAGCTCCATGGCATCTATTTTTGGTAGTCAAAATGATTGATTTGATGTATACAAAGTGTCTTATGTTAAAAAAGAAACATTTTTGTATATAAAAAGGAGCACATGAAAATGCACTCCTTTAACCCGTCCATATAGATGTGGTAAGAGATGTTTTTCACCGTTTTAGTTTGCTATTTAGTTGTTTAAAAAAGGGCATACTTATCCCGTTAACAACTACATCTGCAAATTTCGCACGGTTAATATATAGACTTTCCGTCATATAACCTTGCACTAAAACAGTTGAATGTAACATACTCTCCCCACCTCCATTTCTGAATATTACTAATAGTATACCTTTTTAGCTTTTCCTCTTCAAGTACTTATAAAAATTCATACGAGAATATCTTGTTATTATCTTTTCAAAGGTAACCATTCTAACACTTTTTTAATGTTATCATCCCAGTATCCCCATTCATGTGTACCAGGTCCTTCTTGGTATGTAAAGTCAAATGTTGTCTTCTCACAATGCTCTTTAAATCGTATATTATCTTCATACAAGAAATCCTCTGTACCACAACATTGATATAATTTTGGCTTTTGCTCTTCCAATTTCCTTTGATCCACTAGATAAAATAAATCATTAATGGTACCCTCTATTCTTTCCCTACCAAAAATTGGTTCAAATAAATGATCATCTTTTCTCTCTTTTTGAAGTTGGACAATATCCAAAGCCCCTGACAAGCTAGCCGCTGCTGCTATATTTTCCGGCTTATTTAAAGCCCATTTAAATGCACCATATCCTCCCATCGATAGACCTGCAACAAAATTATCTTCTCTTTTATCCGATAATGGGAAAAAAGATTGCGCTACAGCTGGCAACTCTTCTGTTAAAAAGGTCCAATACTTATTTCCATATTTCATATCGGCATAAAAGCTACGATGAACATTGGGCATAACTACTGCTAATCCAAGGGGAGCAACATACCTTTCAATTGATGTTCTTCTTGTCCATATGGTATCATCATCACTTAATCCATGAAGTAAATAGAGGGTTTGGAACTTCCCATCTGATTTTTGATTGTTCATACCTATTTGTTCTTTTGTTTGCTCAGGTAAAATAACAGTCATCGAAGTACTTAATTGTAATACGTCGGAAAAAAATTGACATTGAATAAGGGCCATATTATTACTTCCTCTCTCGTTTTTTTCCTATTATACCTCTTTGTTTAAGCGTTTACATAATAAAAACATTTGATTATTTATCGAATTATTTTATAACTAGACATAAAAAAGAAGGTAAACCTACAATTTACATACTTTTTGTAAGGTCCACCTTTTTAAAAATTAGCTATTTATCCCTGGCTGAATTGGATATAAATTACCTTTCAAAGCAAAGGAGATTCCACCAGTTTCCTCTGAGACAACAATGACTAAACAATCGGATACTTCACTTAATCCTATTGCTGCTCTATGTCTTGTTCCTAATTTGTCTTTCCCGCGATAATACAAAGAACTAGGAAAAATATTTCCAGCAGAGATGATTTTCTCTCCTTCAATAAGAACTCCACCATCATGTAAGGGGTTCCCTGGGTAAAAAATAGATTCTAATAAAGAGACGGTTAGTTTCGCATGTAACGGGATCCCTGAATGAACCAAGTTTTCAATAGGATCTTCTCTCTTAATAGCAATTAATGCTCCATGTCTTTTTTCAGATAGATGTTGACTTGCAATTGTCAACATTTCCATGAACTCCGTATAAGGCTCTAGGTATAATTGCAGATAAAAAGTTCCAGCTCTATTATGTATCTGTTTAAATAGATTATTCGCTTCTTCAAAATCATTCAAAATACAACAGTCTTTCTCTTGAATAGCGTGACGAAGATCTTCTAATTTATGCTGAAGGAGACTTAATTGTTGCTCCATTTCATTGCTTATGTTTTTTGGTAAATGCCCATTTTCCATTACTCTATTAGCACTCCCTTTTTTGTTACTGTACCCGAAAGATAGAGGTACTATTCAAAAAAGGGAGCACCTAACATAATAGATAAATTAACACCTATTTATACCAATCAGCATGCTCCATATGTACAAAAGGGATGTCTGTATCCACTAATCCTTCCACTTTCTCAATCATTAAGTCTTGTCCCTCTAGCCACTTGGTAAAGTCAAATACTATCGGATTTTGATCTCCACCTAGTGCAAACCATGCTTTTTTATCTTTTGGAAAATAGGCAGATGTATGAATCGTTCCCGCCCAACTACCATATAACTTGGAGAAGACACCCCTTTCAGAATCATTCAATAACCTAAATGCATCCTTACCTTCTAACTCATTCTCATGATTTTGATGAATAATATCTAGTCGTCTTTTTGAATCATCTAAAATATGACGATTTTCCTCTGTCATCACTTTAAAATGGTTGGTACAAGCATAATCATGCCTTACTTCTATTCGTCTAGGTGAAGTTTCAACAATAGAAGGAGTATCACCTGTTTCATCAAATAATACATAACTAAAAGAATGACGATGAGGAATCTCCTGTAAGAAGGCTACAGCTTCTTCTTTATTAGCACAAAGTTCTAATATCATCCTTCCGATCATATTACAAACAAACCCATTTCCAGGGCGCTTCCTATTCATGAAATTATATCCCATAGTAAGGCCTTTTTCATTAAGCCCATCCATTCTTCCCGTACATTTTTGACTTGGACCAATTGCAGCATAGCCACCATCTGTTGGCTGAAAAAGGGTGTATCTACCATCATACGTTTTTGGATGATAATCATAATTCCGTATCAAGTAATTACTGCCAACATAAATAGAACATCCTGACAGATCAATATTTACTCGGTATCCCCCAAATTCTAGTAATACACGCTCCATCGGCCACTTTAAAGCATCTTGTAATCCTACAAATTCTTCCCAGATAAAAGGGGCAAACTGTTGAAATATTTTCTTTGTCTCATCCACATCAATCTGAAATTGTGGTTTTCTTACTTTCCATTGTCTTTCTCTATTTTTCACTATAATTGAGTCTTTCAGTAATGTACCTTGATGGAACCCAAAATCATAATGAGTTCCTCTAAATTGGATGACATCTGCAATAACTTTTTTCATTTTGATAACCTCCATTTTTTTACATTACCATTAGAATACTTTTATGTGGACTAAAAAGAAAGATTTCCGCTTATTTTCTATTTACTTTTCCCTTAAATATAGACGGACATCCCTTTATAGAAAAAAGACCAATTTACAATCTAACAATCTTTTAAAAGTGTTTGAAATGGTATTTTACAAATGATAGACTAGTAACCATCTAATTGGAAAGGAAGTACGTGAGTTGAAAAAGAAGTATTTTATATGGACCTTCCTCATCATTTTTTTCTTATCTGCTATTATCGGAACTTCTATACTTTTGATACATACCTTATTTGATAAAGATTCTCCATTACAAATGCAACACGAAAAGTCTATTACCAGTAAAAAAACTACTAACAAGGAAGTAATCAAAGAAATAGATCCAGAAATGGACATGGAGCAAGTGAATCAACCTGTCTCCGAAGAAGTGGTTGTTTTATCTGATGGAACAAGTGGACATAGTTTTATTTCTACGTGGCATAATTTCTATAACAGCACTTTAGGTTGGGGTAAGATTGATACGGCAGATTATGAAGAGCAAAAGGAAGCCGCTGAAACTATCCTTTCTGAATTAAAAAATGTAAAAGTAACGAATGAGCAAATCGCAGAAGATTTAAAAGATATTCAAACAAATGCACAGGTTATTACTGAAAAGGCAGATCATACTATTTACCGCAATCTGCATCGCTATTTCCATGATTTAGATATTTATTTTAATGGATATAGTTATAATCAAACATTTGGAATCACAGAGTTTAGAGGGTTGTAATGTAATTAATGTACGGGCATACTTTCTACATTTATTTCTTCTTAACGTACTATTTATGTAACTTCATTATATGTAAAAAAAGAAAAGCAAAATACACATTCGTATTTTGCTTTTTACATTAGTTTTATCTGTCATAATTTCAGTAATTATTTTAAGACCTTTCGAATAAGGTGTTCTTTTTTATCTGTGTAAGGAGGAAAAAGGATAGGAAGTTGAAAACGAGTACTCTTTTTTAAGATACTTCTTTGATGAGAGAACGTTAAGAAGCTATATTTACCATGATAAGAACCTAATCCAGAGGCACCGACCCCTCCAAACGGCAAATCTGGGTGGACGATATGTGTTAAAACATCATTTACACACACACCACCGGATGAAATGGATCCTATAACTTTATTCTCTACGTTTTTATTACTAGAAAATAGATATAAAGCAAGTGGCTTATCAAATTTCTTAATTGATTTAATGGCTTCATCTAATGTTTTATACGTTAATATTGGCAAAATAGGTCCAAATATTTCTTCCTGCATGGAGCATGAATTCCAATTCGCCTCTACTATTGTTGGCTCTATATAGCGAGTTTCCTTTGTACTTTTACCACCTAAAATTACTTGATCCTTATCCTTCTTTATCATTTCTACTAATCGCTCGAAATGCTTATCGCTAACTATTCTACCAAAATCATTACTTTTCTCTGGATTACTTCCAAAAAAATCTGCTATGGCCTGTTGTAACTCCCTTATTAATTTATCCTTGATAGATTCGTGAACCATAATATAGTCAGGTGCAACACAAGTTTGTCCTGCATTAATTGTTTTTCCCCATATGATGCGTTTAGCTGCTATAGTAAGATTAGCACTTTCATCTATAATTACCGGACTCTTCCCACCTAGTTCTAGTGTCACAGGAGTTAAATGCTTTGCTGCAGCTTCCATTACTAATTTCCCTACTCTGGTGCTACCTGTAAAGAATATATAATCAAATGGTTCTTGTAGCAAAGCCTGATTCACCTCTACTCCACCTTCTATAGAATAAATATATTCCTTTGGGAAAGTCTCCGTAATCATTTCTGTAATAACTTTAGATACATGGGGAGTTAACTCCGATGGTTTTACTATCGCACAGTTACCCGCCGCAATTGCTCCAATTAATGGTTCAATCACTAACTGAAAAGGATAATTAAATGGTCCAATAATGAGCACTGTTCCATATGGTTCATATTGAATAAAGCCTTTTGATGGGAAAAGTGTGAGAGTTCCTCTTACTCTTTTTGGCTTTGTCCATTGGCGTAAATGTTTTATTGCATGAGAAATATTACTCAATACAAATCCAATTTCCGTTGTATATGCTTCAAAGGATTGTTTTCCTAAGTCTGTTTTCAAAGCGTCTAGAATTGCCTGTTCATACTTTAGGATACTATTTTTCAACTGATTCAATTGTTGGACTCTAAAGTTTAATGATTTAGTCTGTTCCATTTCAAAAAAGGTTTTCGAATTTAAGACAACTTCATGTATATTCACTTTATCCCCTTCTTTCTTAAACTATTTAAATCGTTTCATTTATTTAGGGGTTAAGCTACTATGTAGAACATTCAGAATATTTTTCAGCTCCATTACAGAAATCTGACCTGGCGCAGAAGCTTGTTTTGCTGCACCAAATGTAACACTTGATCCAAATACTTCACCTGATAACCTACTTAGAGAGCCTTTCCCCCCCATGGACATAGTAATGAATGGAACTTCTGCCGTTTCTTTCATTTCAATAGTGGCATCTAATAAAGTAATGACATCCTTTTCAGATTGAGGCATAACGGCTATTTTCGGGATATCTGCTCCTAGTTTTTGAGCATGCTTTAAACGACCGACTATCTCTTTCTTAGAAGGAGTTTTATCAAAATCATGGTTTGATATAACAACATGTACTTGATTTTTCTTTGCCAGATCCACTAAAGACTTAATGTTTTCTTCTTCCTGGAATAATTCCAAATCAACTAAATCGATGCATCCTGATTCAACGGCACATTGATTTAAGGAAAAATAGTTTTCCTGTGTGATTTCCTTTTCTCCCCCTTCTTTTGCAGAACGGAAAGTAAATAACAAGGGGATGTTTCCAACAGATTTTCTTATGGTTTTTAGAGCATTTTGAACAGTAAAATTATCTTCCACGTTTTCAAAATAATCTATTCGCCATTCAATAATATCTACTTCCAACTCTATTAGAGCCGATGCCTCTTTTAATAATTCCGGAAGCGTTCTTCCAATAAGAGAAACACAAATTTTTGGTATTCCTTGTCCTATTATTACATCTCTTACTTTTATTGTAGTATCCATATATCCTCCTTTTAAACCTACTAATCTGCTAACCTTTCCCCTTTTAATGAAGAATAGATAAAATATATTCTGCTACTTCTTCAGAAGTTTTATTGTCTGTTACCACTTCTACATGATGCTCTAAGTAAATTGGTTTTCTATCATTAAATAGTTGCTCTATCTCTTCCTCTGTCTTTCCTTGTAACACAGGTCGACTTGGAATAAGTAAAGGAATTCTTTTCTTCCAACATGAAAATGTCATGTTTAAATAAATAACGACACAATTTTCTAAACAAGCTTGTCTAATTTCTTCTTGCAAAAAAGATCCTCCACCAAGAGAAAGAACTTTTTGTTTTTGTGTTGATAAGGACTGAATAAAAGTCTTTTCCTTTTCGCGAAAAGAGGACTCTCCATACTTACGAAAAATTTCAGACACAGTCATTCCATATTCTTTCTCTAATTCCTGATCTACATCAATAAAGTCGCGTTTTAACTTATTTGCTACTGCTTTTCCAATAGTAGTTTTTCCAACACCCATAAATCCAATAAATACAATACTCTTATCCTCCAGACAAATCTCTCTTGTCATGTAGTCAACTCCCCCATGCCACTTTAATCGAATAAATAATATACCAATTATAAAATATATAATCCTTATATCCTAGCACTATTTATTTGGTATAGAGAATTCTACGGCTACATATAATAGCTTGAAAAATAGTGAAAACCAATTCTCAATAAATACGCTTTATTATCTTTTACCATTTTTTAAATTTCACAGCTAAACTCTCTCCATACCTTTATCTTCTATACACTTAACCCTTATCTTCTAGGCGTATTTTCGACATATTTCATTCACAAATTTAACTTTAATTATAATAATTATAAAATAGTATTGATTTTTTAATTAAAGATGATATTATAATAGACATATAATAAAGAACAAAAATTAAGAGGTGATTTTTGCTATGTCAAATAATAGATTAACAACTAGCTGGGGCGCTCCAGTTGGAGATAACCAAAATTCCATGACTGCAGGACATCGTGGACCAACTTTAATACAAGATGTTCATTTACTTGAAAAATTAGCTCATTTTAATAGAGAACGTGTACCTGAGCGTGTAGTGCATGCGAAAGGTGCTGGAGCACACGGCTATTTCGAAGTTACAAATGATTTAACGAAATATACAAAAGCAAATTTCTTATCTGAGGTAGGAAAAAGAACTCCTTTATTTATCCGCTTCTCCACTGTTGCTGGTGAATTAGGATCAGCAGACACAGTACGTGATCCACGTGGATTTGCTGTTAAATTTTATACAGAAGAAGGAAATTACGATATCGTAGGTAACAATACTCCTGTATTCTTTATCCGTGATGCGATTAAATTCCCTGACTTTATCCATACACAAAAAAGAGATCCAAGAACACATCTGAAAAACCCTACTGCTGTATGGGATTTCTGGTCACATTCACCAGAATCTTTACACCAAGTTTCTATTCTTATGTCTGATCGTGGAATTCCTGCAACACTTCGTCATATGCATGGATTCGGAAGTCATACATTTAAATGGGTAAATGAAGCTGGTGAAGGTGTTTGGGTGAAATATCACTTTAAAACAGAACAAGGCGTTAAAAACATGGATGTTAATCTTGCTGCACAAATCGCTGGAGAAAATCCTGATTACCATACAGAAGATTTATTCCGTGCAATTGAAAATGGAGAATACCCATCTTGGAAACTATGTGTTCAAATTATGCCTCTAGAGGATGCTAATACATATAAATGGGATCCATTTGATGTTACAAAAGTTTGGTCACAAAAAGACTATCCATTAATTGAAGTAGGACGTATGGTTCTTGATCGAAACCCAGAAAACTATTTTGCAGAAGTAGAACAAGCTACTTTCTCTCCTGGAACATTAGTACCTGGAGTTGAGCCATCACCAGATAAAATGCTTCAAGGTCGCTTATTCGCATACAGTGATGCACATCGTTACCGTGTAGGTGCTAACCATAATACATTACCTATTAACCGTCCAGTATGCCCAGTGCATAATAACCAACGTGATGGTCAAATGCGAGTTGATGGTAATGGTGGACGTTCTGTTTATTACGAACCAAATAGCTTTGGTGGACCAACAGAAGTACCAGAAGCAAAAACAACTCCATTTGCTGTAAGTGGTGTAGCTGATAGCGTTTCTTATGATCATGATGATCACTATACACAAGCAGGAGACTTATATCGCCTATTGAGTACAGAAGAGCGTGAAAGATTAGTAGCTAATATCGTAGGTTCTATGAAACTTGTAGAATTAGAAGAAATAAAAATCCGTCAAATTGGTCATTTCTACAAAGCAGACCCAGAATACGGAACTAAAATTGCTGAAGGATTAGGCTTAAACGTTCCTGAAGCAGTAAAATAATGATAATAACCAAACAGTAGGAAAGCCCCTTTTAAGGAGTTTTCCTACTGTTTTTTTAGCCTAAAATAGATTATGTTTACAATAAACAGGCTATCATCATTTGATGAAGAATGAATATTGCGTTCCATTTGATATATAGTGGAAAAACCGCTACGCTTAGATATAAGAAACAAAATCTTTTTTCGAGGTGAAATGAATGACTCTTACAATGAAAAGTAGTAAAAAGCTAAGCAATGGAGTAGAAATTCCTTACCTAGGATTTGGCGTATTTTTAGTACAAGATCCTGAAGAATGTGAGAAAAGTGTTTTATCTGCTATTAATAATGGCTATCGTTCCATTGACACAGCAACAAGATACGAAAATGAAGAATATGTTGGAAAAGCTATTAAAGCTTCTTCCGTTCCTAGAGAAGAGTTATTTATTACTACCAAGGTGTGGGTAACAGATTTTGGTTATGAAGAAACAAAGAAAGCATTCTATGAATCCTTAAAGAAGTTACAATTAGATTATGTAGATCTTTACCTTATTCATTGGGCAGCACCTGGTTTTGAAGAAACTTGGCGTGCCATGGAAGATTTATACGAAGAGGGATTAATATCAGCAATTGGAGTATGTAATTTTCAAATCCATCATTTCGAACAATTAAATAAAACAGCAAGAATCAAACCTATGATAAATCAAGTGGAAACACACCCCCTATTCCAACAAGTTGCATTACGAGATTATATGCAAAAACATCAAATTGCTCATGAAGCATGGGGTCCACTTGGACAAGGGAAAAATGGTTTGTTTGACTCCCCTGAGTTAATGGAAATTGCAAAAAAACATAACAAAACAGTAGCACAGATTATCTTAAGATGGCATTTAGAGCGTGATACAATTATCATTCCAAAATCCGTCCATGAACACCGCATTATTGAAAATGCTGAGTTATTTGACTTCGAATTAGATAATGAAGATAAAGCCATTATTACTGCTATTGATACACACCAAAGAAGCTTTGGTGATCCTGATAATATTGAAAGATTCAAAGCGTTACAAGAAGAAGCAAAGAAAAAGTAAATTATATCATTAAATGGGCCTATCATGTATGAGAATATAGAGTAAGAATAGTATATTAAAAACAAAACCGACTTTATATAGAACTGCCCCGTAAAAGTTAGACACAAATCTAATTTTTACGGGGGTCTTTTTTAAGGTTTTATAGGCTATTCATTTTTGCTTGTGAAGTTGTAAATTCACTAACCATGTTAATAAAATATTGAAGTACTCGTACATCTGCAGTCAATTCAGGATGAAAAGAGCAGCCTAAAAATTGACCATCTTTCGCAAGAACAATACGATTATCATATGTCGCTAGTATCTCTACATTATCACCAATAGACACAATATGAGGTGCTCGAATAAAAACTGCATTTATATCGTCACCAATTGAAGGAATCGATAATTCAACTTCAAAACTATCTAATTGACGACCAAAAGAATTTCTTGCTACCACAACATCCATTAAGCCGAGATGGGGTGTTTCGTTACCCTTAATCTCTTTTGCTAATAATATAAGACCAGCACATGTCCCAAACATTGGAATTCCTTGTTGTGCCAAAGCCTGTATTGGCACTAATAAGGAATTTTGTTCTAATAATTGACGCATTGTTGTACTTTCTCCACCAGGCAAAATAAGACCGTCAAGTCCATTCAAATCTTCCATTGTCTTTACCGCTACAGCATCACAACCAAGAGATACAATTTGGCCAAGATGTTCACTTACTGCACCTTGTAATGCAAGGACCCCAATTTTCATCATTTTACCAGCCACGCTCCTGCATCCGTTCATTTACAGTAAGTGTAGCAATATCAAGACCTTTCATTGGTGATCCAAGTTCCTTCGAAATTTCCGCAATACGTTGATAATCTTTGTAATTTGTTGTAGCTTCGACAATTGCACTGGCAAATTTCTCAGGATTTTCTGATTTAAATATACCTGAACCAACAAACACACCATCTGCTCCCAGTTCCATCATTAACGCTGCATCTGAAGGTGTTGCAATTCCACCCGCAGCAAAATTCACGACAGGTAAACGACCTAAACGTTTAATCTCCATTAGTAATTCAAAAGGTGCCCCTAAAAGTTTTGCCTCTGTCATTAATTCATCTGCACTCATCCCAACTACACGACGTACTTGAGCGTTTACTTTGCGAATATGACGAACTGCTTCTACGATGTTACCTGTACCTGGTTCACCTTTTGTACGAAGCATAGAAGCCCCTTCTCCAATACGTCGTGCTGCTTCTCCTAAGTCACGGCAACCACAAACAAATGGAACTGTATAATCACTCTTAAGTAAATGGTATTCTTCATCGGCTGGTGTTAAAACTTCACTTTCATCGATATAATCAACACCCATTGACTCTAAAACACGTGCCTCTACAATATGACCTATTCTTGCTTTTGCCATAACTGGTATCGTGACAGCACTCATAACTTCTTCCACTTTGCGAGGATCAGCCATACGAGCAACACCACCAGCTTTTCGTATATCTGATGGCACCCGTTCTAGAGCCATTACTGCCACTGCGCCTGATGCCTCTGCTATTTTTGCTTGTTCTGCATTAATAACATCCATAATAACGCCGCCCTTTTGCATCTGTGCCATTCCACGTTTTACTCTATCAGTTCCAACTTGTACCATGTAAATAACCTCCATTTCTGTAATGATTTTAGTATAATGAAAATTGGCCATATGAAAATAGTCAATTTTTAACTAATCATCAAGGTCAGTTTTTAGTGACAATACTAATATTCAAATAGTTCCAACTAAAATACTGTAGTTTTATAAAAGACTTGGAACATTTGAATTTCATTTCATTATTTAAAATAATGTTCTGTTTATAGGAGAATTTTTTGCACACAATTTGTACATCTTATTGAATATTAATTTCAAAGATACCAAATATGTGATACCAGTTTTTATACAAATTCAGGAACAAGCTTAGTAAGAATAAACTCTGTTGCTTCAACGGTTTGTGCTACATTTGTAAAAAAATTAGATAAAAAAAATTAAACGAAAAAAGGTACTACATTGTTAAAATGTAATACCTTTTTAATAGTTAGATTATAATTATTTCACCCTAGATAATTCTAATATGGTTAGACCATTTTACAACTACTCAGATTTTTTATTAGTAGAAGCCCATTGGTTATCTGTAGCTGTTTTATTCTGTTTTTTACTAGTTACTTCATCATTTGCAGTAGCCCACTGATTGTTTCGTTCCGTCTTTTTTTCTTTTGCCATTCTATTTTACCTCCGATCAAAATTCGTTTTCTAAAGAACGTACATAGATAGTATGAGATAAATAAAGATTAATTATGATGTGATTCACAGAATTCTTTCATAAAAATCTTCTTTTTCTTTTAACAATCTTAATCCTTTAGTTTTATTCTTTGAAGTCGGAGAGCATTCAATACAACTGATACCGAGCTAAATGCCATCGCTGCCCCAGCAAGCCATGGTGCAAGTAATCCACTAGCTGCTATTGGGATTCCAAGGGTATTATACCCAAAAGCCCAGAAAAGGTTTTGCTTAATATTCCGAATCGTTTTTCGACTTAGGATCATACTATCTGCAATAGAGTTTAAGTCACCACGTATTAATGTAATATTAGCTGCTTCCATCGCAATATCCGTACCTGTACCAATAGCCATTCCAATATCTGCAATAGCAAGTGCAGGGGCGTCATTGATTCCATCCCCAACCATTGCTACTTTCTTTCCTTGCATTTGCAGCTTTTTAACTTCATCTGCTTTCCCTTCTGGTAATACCTCTGCGATAACATGTTGAATTCCAGCTTGTTTTGCAATTGCTTCTGCTGTCCTTTTATTATCACCTGTAATCATAACTACATGTAGTCCCATTTGTTTTAGTCTTCTTATAGCTGCTTTTGACGTGTCTTTAATTGTATCAGCAACTGCAACCAATCCAGCATATTCTCCATCCACACTAACTAACATAGCTGTTTTACCCTTTACTTCTAGAGCCTTCATTTCCGTTAAAATGTTGCCCACATTTACTCGATATCTATCCATTAATCTTCTTGTACCAATCAGTATTTCTTTGCCACTAACTTCAGCTTTTATCCCGTAGCCTGGTATTGCCTCAAATTGATTAACTTCTTGTAATTGTACATTTTTATCATTCAATCCATCGACTATTGCCTTTGCAAGTGGATGTTCCGATTGATTTTCAGCAGATCCAACTAAAGTGAGAAACTCTTGTTCATCCCAGTCTGTCACTACATCTGTTAAGATAGGGCTACCATTGGTTACAGTACCTGTTTTATCTAAAAGAATGGTATCTATTTTATGAGTTTCTTCCAAATACTCCCCACTCTTAAATAAAATCCCCAATTCAGCAGCTCTTCCAGAACCCGCCATAATAGAAGTAGGTGTTGCAAGACCAAGTGCACAAGGACAAGCAATAACTAATACAGCAATTAGTTTCTCTAGACTTTCAGCAAAATCAAAAGGTGTAAGAAAAATAAACCAAATAAGGAAGGTAAGGAAAGCGATGCCTACAACTATAGGAACAAATATCCCAGAAATTTTATCTGCCATACGTTGAATTGGAGCTTTTGAACCTTGTGCTTCTTCCACTACTTTAATAATTTGGGCAAGAGCTGTTTCCTTGCCAATTCTACTTGCTCTAATTTGAATGGATCCATTTTTATTGATTGTTGCACCAATTACAGGATCTCCAACTTCTTTTTCTACTGGGAGACTCTCCCCTGTAAGCATAGACTCATCTATTGCTGATTGTCCTTTCATAATGATTCCATCTACTGGAATTTTCTCACCTGGTTTGACAACTATAGTATCTCCAACACTTACCTCTTCAATAGGAATTTCCTTTTCCAATCCATTTATAATGACTATTGCTGTTTTTGCCTGTAATCCCATTAATTTTTTAATAGCTTCTGATGACTTTCCTTTTGCTCTTGTTTCAAATAGCTTTCCGAGTATGATTAAGGTAATTAATATAGCACTCGTCTCAAAATATAAGCCCATAGAATAAGTGGAATGATTTATTGTCTTTAATACTAAATAGACACTATAAAAATAGGCTGCTGATGTACCTAAAGCAACTAAAACATCCATATTTGCGCTACCATTTCGTAATGCCTTATAAGCACCTATATAAAAGTGTCTACCAATAATAAATTGAACAGGTGTAGCAAGTGCCATTTGTACCCATGGATTCATCAATATTTCAGGAACATAGATAAAAGAAGTAAATGTAAAGTGACCTACCATTGTCCAGAGCAACGGGAGTGAAAGAATAAGGGAAATAAAAAATCTTATTTGTTGTTTCTTTACTTCCTCTTTTCTAAAATCTTTATCCTTTTTATTTGTTTTAAGTGAAGCACCATAACCAAGATTTTCAATCTTATCTACTATTTGTTGGGACGAAAGCATGGTTGGGATATATTCGATAACAGCTTGCTCTATAGCTAAATTTACCGTTGCCTTCGTAACTCCAGGCATTTTATTTAACCCTTTTTCTATCCGATTGGAACACGCAGCACAAGTCATTCCCGTTACGTTCAATTGTACCTTTTCACTACCAATCCCATATCCTAATCCTTCTACTTTTTCCTTCATGTTCTCAACAGTAACTTCATCTGAATGATATTTTACTGTAGCTTTTTCCAATGCTAAATTAACGTTCGCCTGTTCTACACCCTGCATTTTGTTTAATCCTTTTTCAATCCGGTTTGCACAGGCCGCACAAGTCATTCCAGTAATATCAAAGGTTTGTTCTTTTAATGCTTGTTTTGCTATCCTTTGCTCTACCATCTTAAAAACTCCTTATACCTATATAGGGTATATATTTTCGTAAAAATAAAATGTGCTTAAAATGGCACATTTTATTTTACATCATAACCTTGATCATCAATGGTGTCTTTAATTGTTTCAAGAGTTACTTGATTCTTATCATATTCTACATTTACTAAACCTTCTGCTAAATTTACTTCAACAGCAGTTACACCTGAAAGTTTTTCAACGCTTCCTTCAACTGCTTTTACACAATGATTACAAGACATACCTTCTACTTTTAAAACGATATTTTCCATATTTTACACTCCTATTTTTTCATTAGTTTTTGTATGGTTGTTAGTACTTCATCGACTACTTCCATATCGCCTTCTTGAATTCGATCTACTACACAGTTTCGCAAGTGCCCTTCTAACAGAATTTTTGCAACACTATTTAAAGCGGATTGTGTAGCTGCTATTTGTGTAATTACATCATCACAATACGTATCTTTTTCAATTAAACCCTTTAATCCTCTAATTTGACCTTCAATGCGATTTAAACGAGTTACAAGGTTTTTTTTCACTTTATCTGAATGATGACTTTTTCGATCACTGCTATTATGACAAGATAGGTCTTCCTGTTCCATTAAATCTTCCTGATCCAATAAAATCCCCCTTCCTTACCATTTATTAATTATAGTATACCCCTGTAAGGTATATTTGTAAACAAAAACGGTTACCTATCTTTAAAATTAGACTAGATTACCAATTAATATATCCTAAACTAAAATATGTTATAGTATTTTTATAAAAAACGTAAAAATTTAAGCTTGAGATTAGGAAAAGCCTGCTTAATGAGGTAGAAATCAGTTATATATTTACCTTAAGCAATAAAAGGAGGAGTGATTTTTGCAAACAGGACAAGATTTTGTCTATCAACGGCGTTGGTTAATTTTTATCGTTCTAAATATATTTACATTTATGGGTACACTTGATGCAAGCATTGTCAACATTGCACTTCCTACTATCTCGAAAAAATTAGGATTATCATTCGCAAGTTCACAGTGGATTGTTATTAGTTACTTGTTAACCATTTGCACCGTTGTATTATTTTTTGGGAAACTAGGCGATATGGTCGGCAAGGTTAACGTATTTAAGGTAGGTTCTATCATTTTTATTATTGGTTCTTTCCTTTGTGGTCTAAGTGATTCTCTTCCCTTCTTGGTTATTTCTCGAATCATTCAAGCTTTAGGTGCATCCATGACCATGGCAAACAGCTCCGGTATTGTTACAGAGATCTTTCCAGTAAAGGAAAGAGGAAAAGCTTTAGGATTTATTGGAACCTTTGTTTCTCTTGGTAGTATTACTGGTCCAAGCTTAGGTGGTATTATTATTTCCAGTTTAGGATGGGAGTATATCTTTTGGATTAATGTTCCAATTGGATTAATCAGTATATCCTTAGCATGGAGGATACTGCCGAAAGATAAAACATTAACCAAAACAAAAATTGATATATTGGGAAGCATATTATTCAGTCTATCTATCATTCTACTTTTCGGAGGATTATTATTCGGACAAAATCACGGATACAAGAACACGCTTATTCTTACTTCTATAATAGTTGGAATGATTACTTTTGCTATTTTCTTAATGGTAGAGCGAAAAAACGACAGCCCCATGTTAGAACTGTCTATTTTTAAGAATCCACTATTCTCCATTAGTATTTTCTGTGGTTTTATTGTATTTGTTGCTAATTTTTGCTTCAATATACTTTCACCTTTTTATACCCAGGATATACTTGGATTATCTGCTCTACACTCAGGATATATCTTAATGCTTTTTCCAATAGCTATGGCTATAGTAGCTCCTATTAGTGGATCTTTATCGGATAAAATAAGTGGACAGGCAATTAGCTTTATTGGACTATTAGTAATGGTCATTGCCCAAATTGGCTTAACCTTTCTTCATGAAGGTAGTTCTATTTTAAATCTTGCAATTTGGATTATTTTATTAGGTGCCAGCTCAGGTCTATTTCAATCACCTAATAACTCCATCATCATGTCCACTGTGGAGAAAAAGCAGCTAGGGATTGCTGGAAGTATCAACTCTCTTGTTCGAAATTTAGGAATGGTTGTTGGAATTTCTCTTGCAACTAGTATTTTATTTTCTATTATGAGCATGAGAGCAGGTTACCATGTAACAGCTCTTATTCCAGATCGACCTGATATTTTTCTAAACGGCATGCATGTCGTTTTCCTTACATCTAGTTCCTTATGTTTAATTGGAACGCTCCTAACTGGATGGAGATACTATAACTCTAAGAAATACACACGCAAGAAGGAACATAGATTTTCTTAACATGATAGACTCCACATCGTAAATTGCACTAGCGGTTTCGTCTCACTCTTTCCACTAGTATGAATAGACCTTGTGGGGTCTTTTTTTATTGATTCTGAGACATACCTGTATAGATCAAAATTGCATCTCTTAAGAAAGCTGTTGCACCAGTTTTTTGTTTATCATAATAAGCAGTAAATCTTTCATCAGAAGTATACATATTAGCAAGATTCGTATGAGCTTCCTTACTATATTTATTCCATGTAAAGGATAGCCAAACTTTATGCAGTTCAGCAGCCTTTTGAGCAAGTTCTCCTGCAGGGTTTCCTGTTTCCATTGCTTTCTTTAAAACAACAAAAAGCTCTTCCTCCACTTCTTTCATTCTTTGATAGTCTCTCTCCGACATATTCATAAACTTTGCATTTGACTGTTTTATTGTTTCTTCTCCATATTTTTCTCTTAATTCATCCCCATACATTTTCTCATTCTCTTCCACTAGCTTCTGCTTGAACCCTTCAAATTTCTCTTTATCTTCCATTGTTATTCTCCCTTCCACTGTTTCTAGCGTTTTTTCTACATTGCAAATCAATAAATTTATCTGTTCTTTTTTTGCTAAAAGTTTTTCATAATGTTCCATTAAAGCCTTTTTAATATCAAAGGAAGGAGCATATATTAGCTTCTTGATTTCCTCTAATGAAACTCCCAGTTCTCGATAAAAAAGTATTTGTTGCAACGTATTGACTTCATTCTCCCCGTAAATCCGATAGCCTACTGAATTGATTCTAGCTGGCTTGAGAATTCCTATTTCATCATAATATCGAAGTGTTCTTGTGCTAATTCCAGCTATGGTCGCTAAGCCTTGAACGGTATATTCCATTCCTTTCACCTCCTGACTCCTACAGTTTAAAGGTTTACGCAGCGTTAATGTAAATAGGTTTTTCTTTATTTTTCACAAAAAAAATATTACCTAACCGATAACAGGCTAAGTAATATTCGTTTTAATAAAGAGATATAAATTAATTTCTATCTTTTTAAGTTAACCGTAGTTACTTCAAACTTATCATATCTATGTCTTGAAAAAGAATATTCAAATGGAACACCATTATTTAAATAACCAACATGCTCTACTTCCAGAATAGGATCATGTACTTCACATTCCAAATGTTCGATATCTAGTTCCGTTGACTTACATGCTCGAATTTTCCGATGTGAACCTGCAATGGTTAGCCCTAAACTTTTCGTAATATGCTCATAAACAGATCCGTAAAGAACTTCATCATTTAACCCTGTAATAACAGTTGTAGGCATATATGTAATTTCCAACACATATGGCTCATCCTTCACACTTCTCAATCGAATTAAATAGTAAACAGGCGTTTTTGTATCAATTGCTAAATGAGCAGCTACCTCTTCTGATGGAAAATGAACTTCAAATTTTATGATTTTACTGGTTATTTTTTCTCCCTCTAATAATTTAGAAAAGCCAGTAATCTCATTTGTAAGTACATTAACTCGACTTTGATGTAAGCCTGATTGAACAATAAAGGTTCCATGTCCTCTTTTTCGATAAAGAAGTCCTTCCATTACTAACTTATCCAATGCTCTTTTCATTGTCATTCTACTACAGGAGAACTCTTTAGATAGGGAAATTTCATCAGGTATTGGCTGATCTAGTGAATAAAAATTTTCTTTAATTCTGCGTTTAACTTCTGCAGCAATTGCTTCATATTTGTTCATAAATAGAACCACCTTAATTAATTTAAAATTCGTTTGTCATTCTGTTTCTTAAAATAAAACTTATATTCATCGTTTTTTATTTAGCGTTTCCATTTTAACTACTAATACTGCCAAAATATTAATTACAATCCAAATAATTTTATTTGTATATTATTAATTATAAACATATATAAATATAAGTCTATACTTTAAAAAGATGTAGATAAGTAAAATAGAGGATCTATTCGACAAAATAAGACTAAAAGGCTATACTTTTAGAAAATTAAATTAATAGCAGAATGATTGGAGGGATTAACGAGAATTTTAACCAAAAAAAAGAAGACAGAAAAACTGTCTTCTCAATAGAACTATTATTTACTTTCTGGAATAATACAACCATCATCCGTGCAGACTGCATTTTCCGTTGTATCCTGGGATAAATCTTTAAATGGTGTAGTAGTTTGAGATTCTTCTTCCCAAACTTGGTTAAGTGCACGTAAAAATGTTTCTGTAGGCTGCGCCCCTGATATGGAGTATTTTTGATTAATAACAAAGAATGGAACTCCTGTAACACCTATTTGATTTGCAATCGCTTCATCTATTCTTACATCATTAGCAAACTTATCTTTATCAAGTAGAATAGCTCTTTGCTCTACTTCGTCTAATCCAACTGATTTACCAATAGCAATTAATGTATCGTAATCACTAATTAACTTAGAATCTGTAAAATAAGACTGCAATAATTTCTCCGTTAATTCCTTTTCTTTTCCTACTGTTGCTGCATACTTTGTTAATCGATGAGCATCGAAAGTATTTGTAGGTTTCATCTCGTCAAAATTAAAGGTTAATCCAACACTTGCAGCTTGTAATCCTACATTTTCATTTGCCTTTTTTGCTTCTTCCACACTCATTCTATATTTTGTAGCCAATGCTTCATGAATACTTTTTCCAGAATAGAGATTGGCGTTAGGATCTAATTCAAAACTTTTAAATTCTACCTCTACTTTATCCTTGTTAGGAAATTGAGAAAGGGCATTTTCTAAACGACGCTTTCCTATATAACAGAATGGACATACAAAATCAGACCATACTTCAATTTTCATTTTGACACCTTCTTTGTATTAATTTCTTCCATCGTAACATAGTGTTCAAAAATATACTTTTAATATGCCTACAGAGAGTTAACCCATATATTAGAAAAACTCCTTATAAAGGAGTTTTTAAATGGTTATTTATAAATTTTCACACGATCTTCTAATGGTTTAAATTCCTTTTCACCTGGCTCAGCAGTTGGCTTACCAAATGGCATTTGAGCAACTAATTTCCAGCTACTTGGAATATCCCATTCAGCTTGTACAGATTCATCAATAATAGGATTATAATGTTGTAAGGAAGCACCAAATCCTAACTCTTCTAAAGCAGTCCATATTACTAATTGATGCATCGCATTCGTTTGATTCGACCATATAGGAAAATTATCTGCATATAAAGCAAAATTCTGTTGTAATTCTTCAATAACTGCTTGATCTTCATAGAATAGAATCGTTCCATATCCAGCTTTAAATGAATTAAGTTTTTCTTCTGTGGATGAAAATCTATCTTCTGGAACAATTTTGCGTAGTTCTCTTGCTGTTATATTCCACACTTTGTCATGTTGTTCCTTTAATAAGACAACTACCCTAGTACTTTGGGAGTTAAAAGAAGATGGAGTATGCAAAACTGCTTGATTAACAACTTCTTGAATTTCCTCATCAGATACTACTTGTTCCTTACCAATACCATAGTAGGAACGACGTTTTTTTATTGCTTCTAAAAATGCACTCATTTTTTACCCTCCATTCATTTATTACTTTTATATAATACCCAGCTACCTCATTAATAAAATGTCTATTTAGATTTTTTTCGAACAAAAAATAACGAGTAGAGCTTATTTGCTCTACTCGTTATTTTAGTTACGAATTGTTTTTAATGCAGTGCTCCAAGTAACTACTTGGTCAAGCATTGCATTAACGTTATCTAAATGAAGGGAAGCTGGTTTGAATTCAGTACCATTTACAAAGTCAGTAAATAAGGAAAGTGTTGGATGAACGCGTACATCTGCAATTTGTAATTCGCCTAAAATGCCTCTTAAATGCTCTGCCGCACGTGCTCCACCAGTTGACCCATAACTCACAATACCTGCTGCCTTATTATTCCAAGCTTCTCTAGCTAAATCTAATGCATTCTTTAAAGCGCCAGTAATACTGTGGTTATATTCTGCCACGATGAAAACAAATCCATCTAAACTTGCAAGCTTTTCGTTCCAAGCAGCAATATTTTCTGCTCCTTCAGTTGCTCCTAAAAAAGGTAAGTTAAATTCTGCTATGTCAACGATTTCGTATTCTGCATCCCCACGTTTATCTGCAATTTCTTTTACCCATGCACCAACTTGTGGACTTACTCTTCCCGGTCTTGTGCTACCTAAAATAATACCAATTTTCATTTCACTTTCCCTCCATAACATTCTGAATTTTTAATACACTCATTATCCTAATGCTGAGATACATTTTTTGCAAGCAAATCGACTTACTAAAAACTAAAAAGTAATTAAAAGTAAGTATGTTATGTAAAAACTGTTAACTTCTATATGTAACAGAAATCTCTATTACCCATTTTTACCAGAAAACATTTTATTAATCCTTCCCGTTATAAATTTAATAATCGTTACTTTTTCATTAGTAGGGTTAGTTTAAACGTCATTCTTCTTCTTTCGGTGGCTTATAGATTCTGTCTATACACCACTTTGCTCTCTTTTCTCCTTTTTATGGCTTATAGAATGCTCCTATACTTCATTTCGCTCTCCTTTTTTCCTTTTTATGGCTTATAGAACGCTCCTATACAC
>DATMFU010000090.1:0-11005 GCA_035556015.1 Niallia sp.
GATCTAAAGCAACAGAAGATAAACGAGTAATGAAAATCATATTAGAAAAATGCCAGAAGCATAATCTATATTATCTAGACAGTAAAACATCCAGTAATAGCGTAATAAAAGGAATTGCAGAAGAATTAAAAGTTCCCTACTTAGAAAATGATTTGTTTTTTGATCATATATATACTTCTCAATATATTTCTAAACAAGCAGTCAAGTTGGCTGAAAGACTTGATACCAAGAAGGAGTTCATTGCTATTGGCCATGTAGGTGTTTCTGGTCCAGCCGTGGTCAGTGTCTTAAAAGAGTATATTCCTGTTTATCAAAAAGAAGCAAAAATTGTGCCGTTATCAGAAATGGTAGACGGTTTAGAATTACTAGATACAGATTTACCCTAGAAAAAAGGACATAACCATAACGCTATTTGCTAAGAAATATCACGCTGGTAAATGTCCCTCCATTATAGATTAAACTATGAAATCAGTTTCATAACAACACACAAATTACAAAAATATGAAAAAGGACCCAGTTTTCTTATGAAAAGTAAATCAGGTCCTTTTTGAAGGTAAATATAATCGTAACACTACAATTTAAGTTTGTTTATCATTATTCCATTTCATTTGGTTTTTGTGTCATTGTTTGGTCAATTTTGTTGTCTAATTTCGCTAATCGTTTTTGAGCAAATTCCTTTCCTCCTAAACCAAAGGCTAAACCGAAGGCTAAAGCGAGTCCACCAAGGATTAGAATGAAAGCAGAATTAACAATAGATGGAGCTATCTTCAATTGATCCAATGCCATAAAGACACTTAGTGTAATGATGATATATTTGGCAATAGAAGGTAATAGCTTAAAATGAGCTCCTTGCAAAATGCTTTCCAATAATTTTTGTACCATCAAACCAAGCCATATTCCAACTGCTAGGATAATGATAGCAGCAATTACCATTGGAAGATAAGCAATAATAGCTGTTGATAATGTAACTAAAAATTGTAGACCGACAATATTAAGAGCTTGTACTGCGAATAGAAAGATAATTAAAATTTGAACAATAGAACCTATAATGTTTGAGATGCTTGTGTTAGAGTTTAATCCCATTTTACGTATATAAGCATCTAATCCTAATTTTACTAAAAGAGTAATAACTATTTGCTTTATCCATTTTCCTAACCAAACGGCAATCAATAAGAGAGCAATTGCAACAGCGATATTAGGAATCATCGTAAGGATATCATTTAACATATTAATAGCTGGTGTAGATATTCCCTCGATATCTAATTTCTCTAGTGCAGAAATAATAACAGGAATTAGAATTAAGATAAATACTAGATTCCCAATAATAGCTGATAGGGAAGTGCGATCAAGTATTTTATTCATCCCTAAGCGAGTAGCTAACTTTTCTGTCCCTATGCTACGCAAGAAGCTTGTTACAATTGTACGCACAATTTTTGCCACAAACCAACCAACTAATATAATTAGTGATGCTGCTAAGAGTTTTGGTAAAAAGGCTAATATATTTTGAATCATAGTAGCAAAAGGTTCTGAAACGCCATATAGATTCAGTGCATCTAATACAGCTGGTAGGAATAATAACAATACTAAATAGAAAACAATATTAGCAATGTTATCCATTAATTTAGTTTGTTGTATATTATGGTCTGATAGTTTCCATTTTGTTAGTTTTTCTTGAACTTTTAATGTAGTTCCCGTTTTTTTAATAATATATCTTAAACCGGAAGCGATTAGCCAAGCGCATAGTAGAATAAGTGCTGCTTTTAATATATTTGGGATAGCACCAAATATAGAAGAGAGCATATTAACTAAAGGAGATGTTATAACGGTCAAGTTTAATATATTGAAAAATAGTGTGAATACAAAAACAACTAAAAGATAGTAAATTACTTTACTAATAATTTTTTCTGTAGAATATTTTGGTGGGTTATCTCGGAAAATTTTATTATCTAAATTTGTTTTCTTTAGGCCTTTATAGCTGGCCTTTTCAATAAATTTGGCAATAATCCAACCGATTATTAAGACAACAACTGCAAGAATAAAATTTGGAATATTGTCCAAAAAAGAGTTCCAGTTCCAATAATAGTTCATAGCGTTCACTCCTTGTTCGAATTTATACATCTTTTACCCGTATGGGAAAGGATTAAACGTTATTCGACAAGGATGGAAAAAAGGGAAGTGATAAGATAATTTGTTTAACTTGATATGCTCTCTTCAAATTGGTACAAGCATTTATTGCTGCCTATTACAATTAGTACATCACCTTCGTAAATGATTTCACTAGCTAAAGGAGAAACTATTGTCTTATCTTGACGCTGAATTCCAATAATTGTACAGCCATAATTTGCACGCACGTCTAAATCGAGAATAGAACGATTGTTCACTTTCCTTGAAGCAATAATCTCAACAATGCCATATTCTTTTGATAACTGAATATAATCAATCATCGTTTCTGAAACAACATGATGGGCAATTCTTTTAGCCATATCTAGTTCTGGTTGAATAACCCGATCTGCTCCAATCTTTTCAAGAACTTTTTTATGGTAGATATCAGCGGCCTTCACCCAAACTTTATTCATTCCCATTTCCTTTAACAGCATAGTTGTTAATATACTCGATTCTATATCTTCGCCCATACAAACAAAGACATGGTCAAAATTACGTATACCTACTTGTGATAATGATGCTTCCGTAATATTAGTAATTTGAACACAAAACGTTGCGTATTGACGGTATTTTTCTACTTTTTCTAATGATTGATCAATAGCTAATACTTCAGCTCCCATTTCATTAAATTCTGCTACTAAACTTCCTCCGAAATTACCTAGACCTATGACAACAAACTGTTTACTCATACTACTCCTCCTAGGAAAATTACACTTTCCATAATTATACTTTTTTACGGGAGAGAAGGAAAATAAAGCAGCACTTTTTAAAATGATTTCTTTTTGGGTATAAAAAGAGAAATTAGATATTTAACTATTTGGAGGTGCCCTTTGATGAATTATAATAAAGTATTATTTATTTATAATGGCAATGCTGGAAATAAAGAGATAAACCAGATGCTTACTGTCTGTTTACCTGCTTTAGCGGAGAAAGTGGATAGTCTTCTTGTATATAAAAGCTTAAGACCTATGCACGCGAAAGAGTTATGTGAAAAATATGGTGAAAAGGTAGACCTTGTCATTGTATTAGGTGGTGATGGAACTGTTCATGAATGTATAAATGGGTTGGCTGGCTTGAGAAATAAACCGACATTTGCCATTTTACCAGGTGGAACGTGCAATGATTTTACAAGATCTCTAACTTTATCGCAAAATTTACAAGAGGCAGTGGAGGAAATAATTCAGGGGAAAGAAGAATCGGTTGATGTTATTCAAGTCAATGACGGATATTTTCTTAACTTTTGGGGTCTCGGCCTTATTGCTGAAACAGCAAATAATATAGACAAGGATGAGAAAAACAAGTTTGGCAGAGCTAGTTATTTTATGAGTGCACTAAGAACTATTCAAAACCAAGATCCAATTGAAACAGTGATAAATTTAGACGAACGGGAAATAAAAGAAGAAATTGTTATGTTATTAGTAGCAAATGGTCATTATATCGGAACGAAATGTATTCCGTTTTCTTCTGTGAAGTGGAATGATGGGCTATTAGATCTTTTTATTATTAGGAATGCGAATTTCCGTTTAATAAAAGAAATGATAGACTTGCGGAGGGAAGATGAAGATGAAGCATTTAAAGATGAAATTTTACATTTACAGGGACGAGAGTTAACAATCAGTACGAAACAGCCAGTGGATGTGGATATGGATGGAGAAGTTTATACGAAAACTCCAAGCACCATAAAAGTATTACCGGAGCATATAAGAATGATAGTGCCAAGTGATATAAATAAAGAGTAAAAGAAAAAACAGACATGGAATGTCTGTTTTTTTTCTTATTCAGATAGATAAGCAGTTAGCATCCATAAATGTTTCTCAATTTTACCAATAAGGCCAATAGCTAAGTCATTTGTAATAGTATCTTCTAATTCATCTGCATGTGCTGCTAAAGCTTTTAATTGTGTATTAATGTGGCTAAAATCTTCCACTAAAGATTTAACCATTTCATTAGCCGTTAATTTTTCTGTACTTTCTTTTACAGTAGCAGTTTCCATAAATTCTTTTAGAGTAGAAACTGGTTTACCTCCAATAGCAAGAAGTCTCTCTGCAATTTCATCTACAGCTTCAGCAGCTTCGTTATATAGCTCTTCAAATTTCACATGAAGTGTAAAGAAGAAAGGTCCTTTAACATACCAATGATGTTGATGTAATTTTGTGTAAAGAACGCTCCAGTTAGCAATTTGGACATTTAATTCCTTTTGTAATTCAACTTTAGTTTGTAATCCCATAATAACAAACTCCCTTCGACTTATTATATCTTAATTATAACAAATTCTAAATTAAAATCAATACTTATTTATAATAATTATAATTTAGTCATCATTTTAATTTAATAACTACAGCTTGTACAAAAAATTTAACCAGCTTCTCTATTTTTTGTACTTTAGTTAAATATATACCCCAATTAATGAGGAAATGAAACTAGTCCTTAAGAGAATTCATTAATTAGACACAATTCTGAAAAAATATTTCATTTCAAATTAATAAGAATAGGAGTTAGATGAAAACATATAGCTCTTGTGATGATAACGAATGGTAAAAATAAGTCCCATGGCCATCATATTTGTCATTAAGGAACTACCTCCATAGCTTATAAAAGGAAGCGGTATACCGGTTATTGGAAGTAGTTGTATAGTCATACCTATATTTTCAAATACATGAAAAGTAATCATACTAATAACTCCAACCGTAATGTAAGTACTATATTCATCAGCCGTTTGGAATGCTGTACGAATAAGATGAGAGATTAAAATAAAATAAAGAATAATAACAATGGACCCACCAATAAAGCCGTACCCTTCCCCTATGATAGTAAAAATAAAGTCAGTATGTCTTTCTGGAATATATACTTCCATTTGACCAAGTCCTTTACCAGAGATAAGTCCTGATCCGATGGCACTCAATGATTTAATTAGCTGCAAGCCTGCATCTCCGGCTTCTTCAGGGTCTAACCAAGAGGTAACACGAATGAATTTATAATCATCGATTCCTAGGTACTTTTGTAATAGGTCTCTTCCGAATACAGCTAAATAAAGCATGGTAGAGGCAAAAGTAGTTGCCAAACCAAAAAGAGGAATAATAATTTTCCACGATATTCCTGATACCAAAATTAACCCCACTAAAATGGCCATCAAAACAAGTGTAGTACCAAGGTCTTGAGCAATAACAAGACCAATTGGTATACCTGCTGCTAAACTAAGTTTTCCGAGTAATAACCAATCGGATTTTAACGATTTATATATAGTCTTTTCGTGATGGTGTTGAATAATATTTGAAAGAACCAATATATAAAATACTTTCATATATTCAGATGGTTGAACACTTCCGACTTTAGGAATTACATACCAGCTTTTAGCCCCATTAATTCGTGGGGTAAAATCACTTGCAGGTAAGATTAGTAACAGAATTAGTAATAAAATAAATAATCCATATAGTGGCCATGCTAATTTTTTTATTTGTTCTTTATCAAAATACATCATGACGGCAATCGTAATAGAGGCAATAATATACCATTGTATCTGTGATCCTAAAAAATTCTTTCCTGCAGGCTGTGCACTATAAATAGAAATGCAACTAATTAAACAGAAAAGCATAAGTATTAAACATAATGTCCAATCAAATTTATCAGAAAATCCTTTTGTTGAATTCATTTGGAAATAAACCCCTAAAATGTTTTTACTATATAGACGTAATTGGTTAGAGATTAGTTTCCTTTCTTTTATATAAAAAAGAGATCGTCCTTATAGGACAACCTCTTTTCATTACATTAAGTGTGTAAGGAAGGCTTGTGCGATTCCAAAATATATAAAAAGGGAAAAGATATCATTTAAGGTAGTGATTAAAGGGCCAGAAGCAACTGCAGGGTCAATTTTTAATTTGTATAAGATAATCGGAATAATCGTTCCGGAAAGTGTTCCGATTACTAACGTACAAATAAGTGATAATCCTACTACAAGTCCAAGCATAAGATCACCTTGCCAAATAAAAGCAATGAGTGTGATGATTATTCCGCATGTAAAACCAATGATAAGACCAACTAGTAACTCTCTAAAAATAAGATGAGTTACGACTTTTTTATCAATAGTATTTGAGATAAGTCCACGAACAACTACCGCTAATGATTGTGTTCCAGTGTTACCAGTCATCCCTGAAATCATTGGCATAAAAAAGGAAAGTGCAACTACTTTTGTTAATACATCTTCATAAGTACTGATAATACTTCCAGAAACCACGCCAATAAATAGCAAAAGGATAAGCCAAGGTAATCTTCGATAAGCAGCAACAGATGCTTTTGTATCAAAGTCAATTGACTTTCCTCCTGCGGACAATTTTTGGATGTCCTCGTCTGCTTCTTGAACAACAACATCAATCATATCATCAATTGTCACGATACCCATTAATACATGTTCATCATTTACTACAGGAATGGCTAAAAAATCATACTTTTGGATAGTTTGAGCAACCTCTTCTTGGTCTTGATCTACTGTTACACTTATTACGCGCTCATACATGATATCCCGAATTTTGTCTTGAGGCTCTGCGATGAGAAGATCACGGTAAGAAACAACACCAACTAATTTTCTGTTTTGATCAATGACATATAAATAGCTTAATGTTTCCGCAAAATCTGCAAAGGATTTTAATTTATCAACAGCTTCTCTTGTTGTATAGTAGTCCCGGATCCACACAAAACGGTTGGTCATTAGGCGACCAGCAGTTTCATCTGGATAGTTCATTAAGTTTTGGACAATTAGGGATTCTTCTTTCTTCATTTCTCCAAGTAATTGTTTTATTTTTTCTGGAGATAGTTCTTTTAATAAGGAAGCAAGGTCATCATTGTCCATAAGATCTAGAACTTTACCTGTTTTCATGCCTAATTTATTTAAAACTTCTAGTTGCTCTTCTTTATCTAATTCTTCTAGAAGGTCTGCAAGTAGATCTATATTTAAGAATAGTAAAAAGCCTGTCCTATGCTCTTCAGGGAGACTTTCGTAAATTTGAGCTATGTCATAAGGTTGTAACTCATCGACGATAGATTCAAATTCAGCTTTGTTTTTTTCTTTAAGTGTCTGAATAATGTGAAGTGTGATTTGATTTTCTGTCATTTGCTGAATCATACTTCTCACTCTCCCTTCCAAGAATTTAGGTGTGAATAATAGACTGTACCGTTATATTATATGTAAATTGTCGAAAGAATGAAATGAAATAAATCCAAGGAGATAAAATGTATTCAAAAATAAAAAAAAGTGTGTCAAATATTCTGACAATTAACTTGATTTCAAACGTACTTAAATTAAAATAAGGATATAACATGCAAAACGGAATAACCTTTTTTCGTATATCCTTAATAATTGGTTTAAGGGTCTCTACTAGGAAACCGTAAATTTCTTGCTACGAAAAATATGCTGAGATTGGCATATTTTTTGTAGCTTTTTTTATTTTGCCTATTTTTTTGAACAGTAAACATGAATATATGCTAGGAGGTAAAGGGAAATGGGGAATTTATTAATCAGAAATGCTCAGATTGTTACGATGAATCAAGGGGAAGAGATTATCCAAGGGGATATATATATTGAAGATAATATTATTAAAGAAATTGGAACCAACTTGAGAAAAGATCGAGTAGATCAAGTAATTGATGCTACTAATCGAACTGTTATACCTGGTTTTGTGCAGACCCATATTCATTTATGTCAAACACTCTTTCGTGGAAAAGGTGATGACTTAGAATTAATGGATTGGTTAAGGCAGCGAATTTGGCCACTCGAAGCTGCCCATGATGAGGAATCCATTTATTATTCGGCAATGCTTGGAATAGGTGAGCTTCTAGAAAGTGGCACAACAACGATTGTTGACATGGAAACAGTTCATCATACAGAGTATGCCTTTCGAGCAATAGCAGAAAGCGGAATTCGAGCAGTATCAGGGAAAGTGATGATGGATAAAGGGGAGGAGGTACCATTAGCTTTACAGGAAAAAACAGCAGAGTCTATTCAACAAAGTGTAGACTTGCTAGAAAAATGGGATGGCTTTGATGATGGTCGAATTCAATATGCATTTTCTCCACGTTTTGTAGTGTCATGTACAGAAGCATTATTAAAAGAGGTTAAGGTTCTATCTGACCTTTTTAATGTTAAAGTACACACACATGCATCGGAAAATAAAGGGGAAATTCAGATCGTACAGGAAGAAACAGGGATGAGAAATGTTGTTTATTTAGATCATCTTGGATTGGCAAATGATCGCCTTATCTTAGCTCATTGTGTATGGCTAGATGAAGAAGAAAAAAGAATTATAAAAGATAAGGGAGTACATGTTAGTCATTGCCCTGGCTCTAATTTAAAACTTGCTTCTGGAATAGCAGATACTCATCAACTTGTTTGTAATCATGCCTCCGTTAGTTTAGGTGCTGATGGGGCACCATGTAATAATAATTTAGATATGTTCAATGAGATGAGGTTAGCAGCACTGATTCAAAAACCTATTCATGGTCCAACTGCTATGGATGCGAGAACAGTATTTCGGATGGCAACCATTGGGGGAGCTAGAGCTGTTGGTTTAGAAGATGAAATAGGCAGTATTGAAGTTGGAAAAAAAGCAGATTTAGCGATATTAAACTTGCAGAACTTTCACACCTTTCCTTCTTATGATGTGGACCCTATTTCTCGTATTGTATATTCAGCAACAAGGGCGGATGTAGAAACGACTATTGTAGATGGAAAAATCTTAATGGATAAAGGAATCATGAAGACAGTGGATAAACCAGTCGTATTAAAAGAAGCAGATAATAGTATTAAGCGATTGTTGAAGTATAGTAATATTATTTAAACAATCGTACACAGAAAAACCATGTTTTCAATTGAAAACATGGTTTTTTATATTCTTTTTTTCAACGCAGAAATCCTAGTATACAAAAGTGTAAAAAGAACAAAAGTGGATGAATGAAATATGTTTTTTCCTATTTTCTCCTTTTGTTTATTCTAGAAGAAATTTTCCTTTGTTTTTGTTAAACTAAAGTGGTTACAATACGATAAACAAATTGTATGATGATAAAGTAGTATGAATCTTGTACAAATTTATATAATATTTTTAAGCATAAGATAGTATTGATGAAGTAGATTCGTTGAAGCTAAGAATGATTGGGGGGTGCTTTTTATGAAAAAAGGCAATTTGGATATTCGAGATGTGATGTATGTACATATTAATGAAAAAGAACGGTTTGTTCTTACATATGGAATAGAGTTTAGAGAGTTCTACCAGGTATTAGCAGATTCACTTTCCTCTCTACTACTCTTGAAGCACAATTATGAAGATGGGGAATTAAATATACATACTCAGTTCGAATATGTACCTAATCATGGCTTAACGAAATTTTCGATGGATGACCACTATGGATATGGAGATTTTGTTTGGATTGATTTTGAGGAGTTAGATGTATTAGACATCTTGGGAGGGCAAGCCATTGCTGAGTTACTTTATTTAGGACACAAGATGGAGCCACTTAAAACTCCTTTTTTCCAGGCACTAAATAATCAATATGTTTATTTAGCTCATGATGATGGGTGGTTTAATAAGATATAT
Organism: Niallia sp.; assembly: GCA_035556015.1. Lineage (GTDB taxonomy): Bacteria > Bacillota > Bacilli > Bacillales > Cytobacillaceae > Niallia. The sequence goes on from DATMFU010000090.1 coordinate 9,744, forward strand.
TATAAAAATATGAATGCCTTTTATCGTTTGTTTTCTGAAGTTGTAGCTAATAAAGCATCTGAACTAAAGACAGAGAAGGCTCTTCTAGGAATTAAAAAGAAACGACTATATCCATCTATTCCATTGGAAATAATAACAGAACTCAAACGGTTTATGAAAGAAGGGATGGTTATCTCTATTCATAAGGCTTATCAAAATCGTTCTAAATTAGAGATTCCTATTTGGGTATTAGGAGACTTTGATAATATGGATGATATGTATGAAGAGTATGAAAAAAATAGTAAACAAAAAATGGATGCAAAGCTTACCTTTGATAAAAAATCAAAGGAATGGCAGATCACCATTTTATAAAAGATTACTGGTGATAATATGACCAAAGAGAATTTATTTGTTGCTTTTCCTTCAGAGTTAAAAAAGATGATATTTGTTGAAAGACCCAATCGTTTTATTATTCATTGTTTTTCAGAGGAAACAAAAGAAATAGAACGAGTTCATTTAGCAGATCCAGGAAGGCTTGTCGAATTATTAGTAAAGGGAGTTACTGTTTATGCTCTTCCAAGCACGAACCCTAATCGCAAAACAAAATGGACAGCTGTTTATGTAGAATTAAGTGGGCGCTTTGTGTCTATTAATACTACTTATCCTAATAAACTTGTTGAACTGATGTTGAAGCATGGAAGGATAAAAGAAATTTTTCCTTATGAATGGGTAAAGTCAGAATATACATTTGGAAATTCCAGATGGGATTTTCTCTTGCAACATGGGCAAGAACAATTACTTTTAGAAGTGAAAAGTGTAACGATGGAGAAAGATCGCGTTGGATTATTCCCTGATGCAGTTACGCAAAGAGGAACAAAGCATGTGAAAGAACTTACTTCTATTGTAAAAGAAGGAAATAAAAAAGGTGCCATTCTATTTATTGTCCAACGGGATGATGTTGAAATAGTGACAGGAGCTTCTCATATTGATCCTAAATTTTCAAATAGCTTAAAAGAGGCAGCTGAAGCAGGAGTACTTTTAATTAGTTATACATGTGTTTTAACGGATAAAGGAATTGCTTTAGGAAAACCTATACCTGTAGACCCCTTTCTAAATATTCAATAAGTAGTGATTTTTTTTCTAATAACTTAGTGTATAATGAAAATGTCGAAAAATGAAAATGATAGAAGTTGGTGAGACTGTTTTATAAAAGGCTATTAGACCTAAGGCAGTTTCTTAAAAGGGAAGTTGGTGAAAATCCAACACGGTCCCGCCACTGTAAA
>DATMFU010000091.1:0-4296 GCA_035556015.1 Niallia sp.
CTTTTGACTTTTTATCTCCTTTAACAAGGTCCACTAACTTATTCGTACGAAGAATAAACGAGACAAATACCGAAATACAGATAAAGAGAATTAAGAAGCTAATAAATGTCACCACAATCGCAAGGACAGGGAAATAAAAATTCAGTGTTTCATCGATAATTAACACATTCTCTGCGATTAATAGAATTAGTTTTGCAAATAGTAATCCTGTAAGAATACCACCTACTGTTGCAAAAAATCCAATCAAAATATTCTCCAAAAATACCATCAGACGAATCTGCTTATTAGATGCTCCTAGCATCATTAATAAACCAAATTCTTTCTTCCTTGACTGCAAGAAAGAACTCATCGAATATAATACAAAGAAAAAGGAGAATACATAAATAATGCCACCAGAAACACCCAATCCCAATAGGGCATTTTTATTAATACCGCCTCCTGAAAATGCTGGATGAAAGGTAAAAATAGCAAAGGTGAAGAAAACCATCACCGTGAACATACTACTAAGGAAATAAGCAAGATAGATTCGCTTATTACGGAGGACATTATTAAATGCGAACTGACGAAAAGTCATTGCCATTGCCTCCCATCAACGAAAGCATATCAATAATCTTTTGGAAAAATGCTTGTCTGTTTTCCCCGCGATGAATTTCTGAATGAAGCTTTCCATCTCGGATAAAGATAACACGGTCCGAATAACTTGCAGCTTGTGGATCATGAGTTACCATTAATAAACTTGTTTTCTTCTGGTCATTAATCGTAACAAGCATATTCATTACATCTTTTGCAGCTTTAGAATCTAAATTACCAGTTGGCTCATCTGCCAATAACAATCTAGGCTCATGAATCATCGCTCTAGCAATGGCTACTCGTTGTGCTTGGCCCCCAGAAATTTCGTATGTTCGCTTATCCATGATAGCCGTGATACCAAGTTCTACTGCTATTCTTGCCGCTTTTTGCTTCATCTCTTTCACAGAAGTACCATCTAAAGTAAGTGGTAAGACAATATTTTCTTCTACCGTTAATGTATGCAATAAATTAAAGTCCTGAAAGATAAAACCAAGTTCATTTCTACGAAACTTAGCTAACACATTTTTCTTTAATCGATGAGGAACGATTCCTTCTATTTGTACTTCCCCTGTAGTTGGTGCATCATTTGTGGAAATGATATTTAAAAGAGTTGTCTTCCCACTCCCAGAAGGCCCCATTATCGCAACAAATTCCCCTTTTTCTATTTCAAAATTTATATCGGTAAGGGCACGATAAGCTACTTTCCCCTCGTAAACCTTACTTACATTTGTAAGTTTTAACATAATCATTCTCCTCTCATCTATTGATTCTACTAAGAGTATAGCCTTTAGAGGTTCTCACATACTATCGATTATGCTTTCACAAATCTTACATCTGTGTAAGGTTTTGCGTTTTGGAAAAAATAATCCTTACAGTCGTTCCTACTCCAACCTCTGATTCTAATTCAATACCATGCTCCAGTCTGTCTGCTACTTCCTTCACTAAATAAAGTCCCATACCAGTAGATTCTCGATACTTCCGACCATTTTCGCCTGTGTAAAACTTATTAAAAATCCGCTTATGATCAACAACCGGTATCCCTATTCCAAAATCCTTTACTTCCAGTACAACACTCCCTGATCTCTCATAAACAGTGAGAATCAGATGTTTAGCCTTTCCCGTTGAATATTTAACTGCATTTTGTACTAATTGTGTTAAAAGAAAAAAAAGCCATTTTTCATCTGTTGCTACTGTTATCCCAGGCTTTTCTTCTTGGAATTGTGGATATACTTCACTTCTAATATAGTAACGTTTATTCTCTTGATTCACCTCGTGAATTACCTTCGAAAGAGTAACAGGTTTAATGTGAAAATCTTCCGCTATCGAACGAAGTCTTGCCATATAAAGTACGGTATGGAGTCCATTACGCATTCGTTCTGTTTCTTCACGAAGGCTAGATGATTCTGGTTCATCTAAAGTTTGTGCTGTTAGCTCAATGACAGAAAGAGGTGTCTTCATTTGATGAACCCAACGATCCATAAACATCAAATGCTCATCTTGCCTTTCTTCTGCTTTCTGAATTTCTTCTCGATATAGACGATATTGTGCTAACAATAATTCATTTAATGCCTCCGATAAAGAGGACTGTTTCGTCGTTTCAAGTGAATCATCCAACGTCTCTAATGGTTTTTGTAAGCGTTGGTAGAAATCTTTTCTACTATAATAACGATATAGAAAGTAACCGATCAAAAATACGAGGGAAAGAAACAATCCATAAATCGCTACTTTTATTCCCCGATATCCGTCCAACCAAAATAAAATAGGAATAATAATGGCTTGAATAACCTGAATGATAAAAAAGGAAAGATGGTCTCGAATAAATAATTTCATGATTTTTCCTCTTTCCAAGTAACACGTAAACGATAGCCTGCTCCTCTAACCGTTTCCACAGCATCCTCAATCCCTAACTCTAAGAATTTCTTTCGAACACGAGCCATATTCACATTCAGTGTATTTTCATCGACATATGCTTCCTCATCCCAAAGCTTTTCTAATAGATCTTGTCGTCCAGAAACCCTTGGGTAGCGAGTAAGCAAACTTTCTATAATGTCCCTTTCTTTTTTCGTTAATTGTGTCATCTTATTTCCAAATTGTAATTCAAACCGTTCCGGATATAAGCTCAACCCATCTTGAGAAAGTACTCTTTCTTCCTGTTTTGTAGCATATTCTCCGTATGCACGGCGTAATAAGCTTCGAATTTTTGCCAATACGATATCGGGATGAAATGGTTTTGTGATAAAATCATCTCCCCCATTTTCTATTGCCATTACTTGATCCATTTCCCCTGTTCGAGCAGAAATGAAAATAACCGGACAAATAGATTCCTTTCGAATTTGCCTACACCAATAGTATCCATCATAACTTGGGAGGTTAATATCTAGTAATAAAAGGTCAGGCTTTGCCTCTCGAAATGTTTCCACGATTCTTTCAAAATCACTTGCTACAATTGTTTCATAACCGTATTTCTTTATATAACTACTTAAATATTCCGCTATTTTTGTATCATCTTCCACGATCATAATTTTTTGCATCGTTGTTTTCTCCTCGACCATTATTTGGTTTAAGTTTAATAGAGGTGAAGATGGTATTCAAGAATATGTTCCCATTGAGATAAGGAGATTGCTCTTTATATAAAAAGGTACTTTCCCTTTTTTAGGAAAAGTACCCCCTATAGCACAATAAATTCAGGTTCAACTTATGTATTTTTTCTCGAAAACCCTGAAATAACAAAACAAGTGGTGAATGCAATTAGTGTAACGATGATTACGAAAATTAATCCAATCGCCCCCATAAACGTGTCATCACCTGGATATGCTGGTTCCAATGTCCATAACCAATAAAAGAAAATAGCAGTCAATAAAATATAGAAGCTACTTCCTACTATCCCCATCTTAAATCGGTCGCTTTTCGTCCCTTGCCATGCTTTATTTATTACTATCCACAAAAAGATACTCCCAATTGTAGCAATAAACATAATGAATAAGTGAACATATGGTATTTCGAAAAACATGATTACATAAAGTATAAGAACAGTTAACAAAAATAGGATTGCATTCATAGCGAATAAAAATAATCCTGATAACCAATAATTTTGAAACCATTTAGCATTCTGTAATCTATGTACTAGTTTATTATTCGTTTCTACATTATCTATTAAAGAATTTTTGAATAATAATATGATGAACACACCCAATATACCAATGAATAAAATAATGGTCATATTGCATCCCCCCTATACGATTATCTTATATGACATTATTTTATCATTAAGTACTGATAATTTCCGAAAAATCAGAAATATCACATTCTAACTTACTCCGTTTTTACTTGGATGACATACCTGGATCTTAACTATTTGATAACTGTATATTATTAGTCCAAATAAAATTCATCTTTATCCAAATTCAGAGGGTGATTATTAATTGTAACAAGATGGTTATTAGTCCAAACCACATCTACCTCGTCCATATTATCTTGATAATAAATCCTTTTAGTAAACCAAAGCGGTCCATCTATTTTTCCTACTACACTAATAGAAGTAGCTGCACCACCATTTAATGTGTAGAAATTGATTGTGGTTTTAGAATCTGGGGAATTAGTGGTGCCAATATGTTCTCTACCAAATGTATTCACTAACATTCCTAATAGAAAAATAGCGGACAGGAGAAAGGAAAGGAAAACAGTTACCCAGCTTCTCCATCTTGTTTTCCAACTTCTTTTATCTCT
>DATMFU010000092.1:0-2348 GCA_035556015.1 Niallia sp.
TGCCTATTAAATTTATAGACTCGTGCTTGTTTTCGTTTCAATAGGGTATAGGTTAATATGTGACAATAGATTAATAGTTATCATATGTCGCAAATCACTAGTTATTCGCATATTTGTGCATTATCAGTTTATATGTTCACAAGAATTGATAAATAATTAAACACTTTTTAAAAATTTGCTTAATAATAATTTAAAAAATAATCATATTGTCGACGATTGAAAATAAAATAAGGTGGAGGGAAATATGATGAAAAAAAGGATTATTGCCTTTAATCGAGTGGAGAAGCCGGTATTAGATAAATTAAGTAGCAACTATGATGTGAAGTTTTTTAAAAATATAAATACTAAAACTGACAAAGAGTTTTTAAACTTCCTAGAAAAAACAGAAGGAATTATTGGACTAGAATTAGAGGTAGATAAAGAGCTATTAGAAAAGGCACCTAACTTAAAAATAGTTAGTAATGTATCAGTTGGCTATAACAATCTGGATTTAGAGGAACTAACAAAGAGGGGAATTATGGCAACGAATACACCAGACGTTTTAACAGATACTGTGGCTGATACGGTATTTGGACTATTACTCTCAACAGCAAGGCGAATTCCGGAGTTAGATTATTTTGTTAAGTCTAGACAATGGAACGGAGCATTAGAAGTTGAACACTATGGAATTGATGTACATCATAAAACTTTAGGCATTATAGGAATGGGTAGGATTGGTCAAGCAATCGCTCAACGTGGTAATCTCGGTTTTAATATGAATATCTTATACCATAGCAGATCAAGAAAGCCAGAAGCCGAAGCAAAATTTAATGCTACTTATTGTAATTTAGATGAATTACTAAAACAATCTGATTTCGTTGTTCTCATTACACCATTAACGGAAGAAACAAAAGGCCTTATAGGAAAAAGGGAATTCCAATTAATGAAAAAGTCAGCCATTTTCATAAATGGGTCGCGGGGAAAAACGATAATAGAAAAAGATCTTATAGAAGCATTAGAAAATGGAGAAATTGCTGCAGCAGGACTCGACGTTTTCGAGACCGAACCCGTTGAACATGACAATCCTTTATTAAACATGAGAAATGTCGTGACACTTCCTCATATTGGTTCATCAACATTTGAAACAGAGTTAAAAATGTCGGAACTAGCAGCAAAAAATCTTATTGCTGGACTAAATGGTCAAAAGCCACCTTCGTTACTTAATCCAGTGGTATGGGAAAATATTAAGCAAGTGGTAAGTAAACATAATTAATATTAAGCTATTCACTATAAATGTCGACAATCGACGAACTGAACTTGGACTCTTATTAAGACTGGGTAGGAAAGGAGGGTTTCCTTTTAGTTATGAATAATTCTATCAAATCAGAGTTACTAGGTGAACTCGTTGCAAATGAAATAAGAAAGAGTATTTGGAGTAAAGAACTAGAATTTGGCCAAAGATTAATTGAAAACGACTTATCTGAAAAATATGATGTTAGCCGAAGTACGATAAGAGATGCGCTAAAAATTCTTGAATTTGAAGAATTAGTCATAAGTAAGCCTAGAAAAGGCACCTATATAGCTCATTTTACTAATAAAGATTGGCGAGAAATAATTGAACTCAGAACAGTCGTAGAAGCATATGCTTTTGTTAAAGCACTTCCAAATTTAAATAGTGAACGGCTTAATAAATTAGAAGCAATTTTAGAAGATATGCGCATGAATTCAATCAATGGAAATTGGAAAAATTTATTTGACCTTGATATGAAGTTTCATAGTTACATTGTAAACTTATCCAGAAATTCTAGAGTTATTAGAATCTATGAATCAATTCAAGTTCAAATTAGAACCTTTCTCGTTAATCTTGACCAATACTATTCAAGTCACCAATCATTCTACGAAGAACAAAAAGAATTATATGATGCTTTATTAACGAAGGACCCTGAATTAATTGATAAAAAGATCCGGATTCATATTGAATATGTAGAGGGTAAATTACTTTTAGCTCAGCCGGATACATGATTAAAAGATGTGAATGCAAAATTAAAGTACTTTGATGGAAACTACTATTTATACTATCTATCGTCCACCTATACCTACTCTTGAGCAATGTTAAGTACTGTTACACGTTTTTTCAAATGGTTTTGTAGTGTTACTTAAAAGATTCTTAAAGATAAAAAATTTAGGGGGATATAATATGTCAATTTCACCGAAACAAAGTTTGGAAGAAGAGTTAGTGGAGTTAGACAAAAAGCATTTAATTCATCCTACGTCTAATATGAAACAGCTTCAAGAGAATGGGCCAACTTTCATTTTCACTGAAGGTGAAGGGATTTATTTAAAGGATATAGAAGGAAGAAAGCTAATTG
>DATMFU010000093.1:0-5974 GCA_035556015.1 Niallia sp.
ATACAGTAAAACAAGCAACTAGCCATATCCATATTCTTTTTTATACGATTAAAACAGACAGTATCAGCAAGGAATTTCTGGATTTACTAAAAACAAAAGCGAATGAAGGCGTAGAAGTACGCCTAATGTTGGATTGGCTTGGAAGCATAACAATCAGGAAGAAAATTCGTAAAAAATTAAAAAACGCAGGTATTCAATTTGCCTTTTGTCAGCTTCCTAGTTTTCCTTATCTATTTTACTCTTTACAAGAAAGAAACCATCGTAAAATAGCTATCATTGACGGGAAGATTGGGTTTATGGGTGGGTTTAACATAGGAAAAGACTATGTACACACAAATTTCAAATTAAGCCCATGGCGAGATTACCATATAAAAATGACTGGAGAAGGGGTAGACGATCTTCAAAGGGAATTTCTAATTGATTGGAAAAATGCTTTTGGTGTGAATTTACTCCAAGATCCAATATATTTTCCAAAACAAGAAAAAGGACCAGCTAAGCATCAATTAATTCCTACACAAGGTGTTTACTTAGAAGAGATACTTTGCGATTTAATAAGCAACTGTAAAACTTCATTGGTTATTGGTACGCCTTATTTTATCCCTAGTAATCGAGTGATGCAGGAACTTCTTGCAGCAATAGATAGAAATGTTAAGATTACCATCCTTTTACCAAATAAAGCGGATCATCCCTTTGTTAAAGAGGCTTCCTTTCGCTATTTAAGAATTTTATTAAAAAATGGAGTAAAAGTGTTTCAATATATGAATGGGTTTTTCCATGGAAAGTTGATTATTGCAGATGAAACAATTGCTGTGATAGGATCGGCTAATTTTGATAAGCGGAGCTTCTTTTTAAATCATGAATTGAATTGCTGTATTTATGATTTTTCGCTCATAAAAGAGATAGAAGATATGATACAAATAGATATCAATGAATCTAAGGAACTTTTATTAAAAGATTTAACAAATCAAAGTATAGGAACGTTTATTAAAGAATGTGTTGCAAGACCTCTTTCTCCTTTTTTATAGAGAAGAGAGAAGAATTTTTATTTAAGGGAGAACAGAAAAAATGATCTATCGTTTTGGATATGTGTCCACAGCAACTAGTTTATGGGATGCCTCTCCTTCAAAAACTATTACGTTTACTAGATATAAAGATATGCCAGAAGCTGCCCAAAAAGAAAAATTATTAGAGGTGACAGCACAAAATATACAAAATACGCTTAGAGCACTTCATTACAATATCGGGCACGAAATCATGCTATATAGAATGTCTAGTTCCATTGTGCCTTTAGCTACTCATCCTGAAGTTAACTGGGATTTTGTTACTCCATTTAAAGAAAAATGGAAAGAAATAGGTGATTTAGTAAAAAAACATCATCTACGTGTTAGCTTTCACCCTAATCAATATACACTTTTTACTTCACCAAGAAAGGAAGTTACGAAAAATGCGGTAATTGATATGGTCTTTCACTATCGGATGCTCGACGCAATGGGTGTAGCAGAAAATAGTCTCATTAATATTCACATCGGTGGTTCTTACGGGGATAAAGAAAAGACAATTACACGTTTTTATGAGAACTTAAAGACTTTACCAAATCATATAAAACAAATTATGACATTGGAAAATGATGATAAAACATATAATGCAGAAGAAACTTTACTGACTTGCCAATTAGAAAAAGTTCCTCTTGTTTTTGATTACCATCATCATATGGCTAATTTAAGTACTCAATCTTTAGAAGACTTATTATTACCTATCATGAAAACCTGGGAGCATAGAAATTTATCCCCTAAAATCCATTTGTCTTCTCCAAAATCAGATAAGGCCTTTCGTTCACATGCAGATATGGTGGATGGAGAATTTGTAAAACCGTTATTTGAGCTTTTGCGCCCTCTTCAAATGGATATCGACTTTATGATAGAGGCAAAAGCAAAAGATCGAGCTTGTTTACAGCTAGTAGAAGACTTAAGCAAAATTCGAGGGGTTAAAAGAGTTGGTGGAGCCACATTAGAATGGAATTAGAAATAGAAAAAGGATCCAGCCTTGGCTAAAACAACCTTTAATAGCGGATCCTTTCTATTATCTAACGTTGAATTAACGTACTAATCCATTCAAAAGTTTTAAAACCAGCATATATCCCAAATATACCTAGTATACCAGGTAGTACATTTGGAGCAGGTATCGGGAGTTTTAATAATGCAAAGATAAAACCTGTTAGAAATCCTGTCAAGAGAGCTAAAAAGAGTAGTTTCATAAGCACCTTCCTTTTCGTTTCAAGTAGATACTTTATTATTTGAAAAGGAGGGTTTACTTATCCATAATGACTAATCTTAAGAAGAAATTTACTATGTGCGCTTTTAAAGAAGGTCTATTTCGGAGGCAAACAAGTTTTTATTAAAAAAAGGCAGCCAATAGGCTACCTTTTTCATTGTTACATTTTTTCTGGTGCAGATACACCAATTAAACTTAAAGCATTTTTTAATGTTATTTGAGTAGCCTTAATTAAACCTAGGCGAGCTTTCGTTCTCTCCACATTTTCTAAATCTAATACTTTTTCTGCATTATAGAAACTATGGAAAGTAGAAGCCAAGTCAAAAATATAGTTAGTAATTCGATGCGGCATTCTCTTTAATGCAGCTTCACCTACTGCTTGAGGGAATTCCCCTAACTTTTTCAATAAATCATATTCTTTTTCTGCCTGAATGAACGTAATATCTAAATCTCCGTTTGCATCCAATCCTTGTTCTTTACCTTGTCTTAAAATACTAGAGATACGTGCATGTGCATATTGTGCATAATAAACAGGGTTTTCATTTGATTGAGATACAGCAAGATCTAAATCAAAATCTAAATGTGTATCAGCACTTCTCATCGCAAAGAAATAACGAGTAGCATCTAATCCTACTTCTTCCACTAAATCTCTCATCGTTACGGCTTTACCAGTACGTTTACTCATTTTCATTTTCTCGCCATTTTTATATAAATGAACAAGCTGAATAATTTCTACTTCTAATGCATCTTTATCATATCCAAGGGCTTGAATGGCCGCTTTCATTCTTGGAATATATCCATGGTGGTCTGCACCCCAAACATTGATAAGTTTTTCGAATCCTCTTTCTAACTTATCCTTATGGTAAGCGATATCTGGAAGTAAGTACGTATAGGAACCATCATTTTTAATTAATACACGATCTTTATCGTCACCAAAATCAGTAGAACGTAACCATGTTGCACCATCTTGTTCAAATATATAGCCATTTTCTTTTAAGGAATTTAGAGCAACATCAATTTTTCCATTTTTATAAAGAGATGTCTCGGAGAACCAAACATCAAAAGGTACTCGGAAATCTTCTAAATCCTTCTTCAACTTCTCCATTTCATATTTAAGGCCATATTCACGGAAAAAGTCAAAACGTTCTTGTTCAGAAACATGGACAAACTTATCCCCATATTCATTTGCTAGAGTCTTACCGATACCGATAATATCTTCTCCATGATAACCATCTTCAGGCATATCTTTTTCCATACCTAAAGCTTGGAAGTAACGTGCTTCTACGGATAATGCTAAGTTATTGATTTGATTTCCTGCATCATTAATATAGTATTCTCTTGATACATCATAACCTGCTTTATCTAGAATATTACTTAAAGAATCACCTACTGCTGCACCACGAGCATGTCCTAAATGTAAGTCTCCAGTTGGGTTAGCAGAAACAAACTCCACTTGTACCTTTTCCTTATTACCTACAGTAGTTTGTCCATATTGATCTCCTGCTTTTAGAATCGTTGGAATCAATTCTGCCAAATAACTGTTATTCATATAAAAATTGATAAAACCAGGACCAGCAATTTCTACTTTTTCAATAGAAGCTTTACTTTGATCAAAATTCTCGATAATTGCTTCTGCAATCATTCTTGGAGCTTTTTTAGCTACTCTCGCTAATTGCATTGCCATATTAGTAGAGTAATCACCATGGGCCTTCTCCTTTGGCAACTCTAAAACTACTTCAGGGATTTGTTCTTCTGTTGCTATGCCAGCCTTCATAACACTTTGCTTTATTTCTTCCTTCAGTTTATCTTTTATTTGCTCTACAATATTCATACTTTCTATTGCTCCTCCTTAAAAGTAATACTCATGTGATAGGTTCCATTATTGGAGCCTTGCATTTTTAAATCATATAAAATATCAAATGTCCCTGTATTTTTCTGTTTTTGATCCAAATCTAGCTCTAGCCTTTTCGTATCTGTCAATAATTGAAAAACACCGTAAGGACTTTCGTAGCTACCTATTTTTTGTTTGTTTATTAGAAAAGGCAATCTCATTTTTACCGCGCCACTCCGAAGGATTAACCCTTCTCTCTCGGAAATCTTAACAATGGTCTTAATCGTACCTTCTTCTATTATTTCTTCATATTTAATATAACTGCTTGCTTCTTTTTCTAAGTATTGACCAAACCCAATCCACTCAATACTTTCTTTATTTTTCCCATTATAGATATTGGTTTTAACATGTATTTTTACAGGCACCTGTTGCGCTGATTCTTGTGACAACGACAACACTCCCTTTTCATTTACTGTGTAACTTTATAAGTATAAATTTTTTATGGTGGAAGTGCAAGATGGGGAAAGGGAAGAATTATATCTATTTCAATAATGAACGAATTAGATTATGTAAAAGATAGTTACTCTGATTTTTAACTACCTTTAAATACACCTAGCAACAGGAAACTTTATCCTCTACTTCTACAAGAATGTTTAAAACTCCAATCTTTTCCACATACTAGTGTTATCTATCCAAAATGGTAGTAATCTTCTCAAGGCCGCATTGCTTTACCCACGAATAAAAACAAAGAGCATCAACATAGGAGGTGTCATGGAATTGGAAGTTATTGCGAAAAACAAATTAAGAAACTCTGGCAAATATTTAAGACTACTTATTATTCTAGGTCTTCTATTCATGATAACCGTAAGCATCGTTTTTATCGGTATATATGTTTATGCGCGCACATTAGGGCCTCCTCCGTTGACCGTTTCAGAGGCAACCCTATATTATGCAGATGATGGTAGTGTGATAGGTGAAAGTAGTAACGGAGAAAAACGATACTGGGTTTCAATCGATGATATTAGCCCATATTTGGTAGATGCGACTGTATCTATTGAAGATAAAAACTTTTATTCTCATCATGGTTTCGATTTTAAAAGAATTGGCGGGGCACTTTTAGCAGATTTAAAGGCAATGGCTAAAGTCCAAGGTGCAAGCACTATCACCCAACAATACGCTAGAAATCTCTTTTTAGAACACGAAAAAACATGGAAACGAAAATTAGAAGAGGCTTTCTATACGATTCGTTTAGAAATGTTTTATACAAAAAAAGAAATATTGGAAGGGTATATTAATACGATTTACTATGGGCATGGTGCATATGGGGCAGAGGCAGCTAGCCAATATTTTTTTGGTAAGAAAGCATCTGAACTAACTTTAGCAGAAGCTACAATGCTTGCTGGTACTCCAAAAGGCCCTAGTATTTATTCGCCTTTCTTCTCTATAGAAAATGCCAAAAAAAGACAAGAGATTATTTTAAATTCTTTAATAGAAAATGGCTATATAACAGAAAAAGATAAGCAAATTGCGTTACAAGAAGAGCTAACATATGTAGGAAAGTTTCCTAATTCCAACATGGATATCGCTCCATATTTCCAAGATACGGTTAAAAACATTTTGAAAAACCAGCTTCATCTGGATGAAAAAACAATCCAATTAGGCGGACTCAAAGTTTACACTACTCTTAATACTAATCAACAGAAAGTTGCGGAAAAGACGATTCGTAAAACAATAAGTACGGATAGTGATATTCAAATTGGCTTTATTGCAATGGATCCTTCTACAGGATTTGTCAAAGCCTTAGTTGGTGGCAGAGATTATAATGAGAGCCCCTTTAATAGGGTGACTCAAGCAGTTCGACAACCAGGGTCA
>DATMFU010000094.1:0-4100 GCA_035556015.1 Niallia sp.
GAACTGATTGTTGGAATTCATTATCTTCAATAGAAACTTTCCATCCACTTGTTCCCTTTACCTTATCTTTTATTGCTTTATCTTTTGTATTTTCTGCCTTCCAAACTTGTGCACATGTTTCCATCTTACTTTGAACAGTTAATAGTTCCCCTTCTTCATAAAGCGCATGTACTATAAGCGTATGTTCTTCATGATCATAGACAAACCACTCCTCAAAAAGAAGAAAGAACACTTCTGGTATATTCAAATCATCTATAGTCTGGTTAGGTATATTTTCTATATAGCGAATGTAATCATAACTAATAAACCCTAACGCACCACCTGGAAAACCAGGAAGGTCAGAATCTGTCTCAACTATGTACTTCCCCATTACCTTCTTTACGGCATGGAGAGGATTTCCTTTAAATACTTTCGTTTCTTTTTCGTATGTTACTTCCAAACAATTGTTCTTACCAACCATTTTAACAATTGGAGATATAGCTGCAATACTATATCGTCCTCCCCTACCACTCTCGAGTAACACATAATACGACTCATTCTCAGTAAGTGAGAAAAAACGGTCAACAAACTGATCATTAGATATAGAGATTGCCTTACTATACACCTGAAATTTCTTCTCCATCCATTTCCTCCCATACTGTATTATTAATTTCATCATACATGAAGAGAAGATGGAAATACAAAAGAAAAAAGGCCTCCTACAGAAGAAGGAGGTCCTTTAATCTTATTATATTTAAATGAATAACTTACTCTTCATCAAATTGGTAAAGTGGAGTACTTAAGTAGCGCTCACCATTACTTGGAATGATAGCTAATACTTTTTTGCCTTTTCCTAATTCTTTTGCAACTTTTACTGCTGCATAAATTGCTGCACCAGAAGAAATACCACCTAAAATACCTTCTTCCTTACCAGCACGACGAGCATATTCAAATGCTTGTTCAGTTGAAACTTGAATAATATCTTCATATACTTCAGGATTTAAAGTGTCTGGTACAAATCCAGCGCCAATTCCTTGAATTTTATGCGGACCTGGTTTTCCTCCTGATAATACTGGCGAATCTGCTGGTTCTACTGCATAAATTTTGATACCTTCATACTTCTCTTTTAATACTTCACCAGCACCTGTAATTGTTCCACCTGTACCAATTCCCGAGATAAACGCATCTAGACCTTCATCACCAAACGCTGCTACAATTTCTGGACCTGTAGTCAATTTATGTATCTCTGGATTAGAAAGATTTTTAAATTGTTGAGGGAGAAAATAGCCATTTTCTTTCGCTAATTCTTCTGCCTTACGAATAGCTCCACCCATACCTTCTGGTCCAGGAGTCAATACAAGCTCAGCACCATATGCTTTTAATAATCTACGACGCTCAATACTCATTGTTTCAGGCATAACAAGAATTGCTCTATAACCTTTTGCTGCTGCTACCATAGCAAGACCAATACCTGTATTACCACTAGTTGGCTCTATGATTGTGCTTCCTTCTTTTAAATCTCCGCTTTTCTCTGCTGCTTCAATCATTGCAAGGGCAATACGGTCTTTTACACTACTTCCTGGGTTCATATATTCTAATTTTAAATATACATCTGCACTTGCATCGTCTACTAGACGATTTAATTTAACAATTGGTGTTCCACCGATAAGATCAACAATAGAATTAGCTACTTTTGACATATTAATCTCTCCTTATCTCTTAATCCGAGTATTTTAATTGGTTTTGTAATATTAATTTACCAAACTATTCTTATATTTGTCAATGAATAAGTTTGTATTTTCCGAAAAATCTATATTAGACAAAAAGGCTGCTTACTAAGAATCCTTTCACTTACATATAAATATAAGTAATACGATTTTTCATAAGCAACCTTTAGTTTTATTTTATTATCTCGCTTCCTCTAGTAATGCCTCTAGCTCTTCTTTAGAGAACAGATATTTCTCATTACAGAAATGACAATGCGCCTCTGCCTGACCATCCGTTTCAATCATATCTTCAATCTCTGCTTTTCCTAAGCTGATAATACCATTAGAGAATCGATCTTTTGAGCAAGTACATGTAAAGGATATTGGCATTTTCTCTACTATCCTTACATTGTCTTTTCCACATAGCTCTTCTAATATTTCTTCTGGTGTTAGACCTTGTTCAATTAATTTCGAAATGGGTGGTATCTCACTTAATCGCTTCTCAATCTTTGTGATCGTTTCATCATCTACTCCTGGCATCAACTGTAGAATAAAACCACCAGCAGCTAGTATAGAATTATCTGGATTTACTAGTACACCAACTCCAACAGAAGAAGGCACCTGTTCAGAATTGAAAAGATAGTAAGTAAAGTCTTCCCCAAGCTCTCCTGAAACAAGAGGTACCTGACCTGTAAAATAGTCTCGCATTCCAATATCCTTTACTACAGATAATGTTCCATCGGTACCAACTGCTCTCTTCACATCTAGCTTCCCTTGCTCATTTAAATCAAAATGAGTTTGAGGATTCGTTACATATCCTCGTACTTCCCCTTTAGCATTTCCATCAACTAAGATTAGCCCAATTGGACCTCCTCCATCTATTTTGACAGTCAACTTTTGATCTCCTTTTAGCATTGCGCCCAGCATAGCTGTTGCTGTAAGAGATCTTCCTAATGCAGCAGAAGCCGTTGGCCATGTATAATGTCTTCTCTGTGCTTCTCCTACTGTTTCTGTACTTCTAACTGCATATGCACGTACTTGGTCATTATATGCTAATGCTTTTACTAAATAATCACTCATATGAAACTCCTTTTTCTTTATTATGAGAAAGACTTATTTTAATGGTTTAAAAGTAATACTTCCTCTTATTTTATGTTATCTTTATTCTTTTTATAAATAAGCTTTAGTCCTTTTAATGTAAGGTAAGGATCGATTACATCAATTACATCTGATTCCTTTGCAATTAAATTAGCTAATCCTCCTGTTGCAATTACCTTTGGCATGACCTTACTTTCTTCCTTCATTCTTTTAACAATTCCCTCAACTTGACCCACATAACCGAAGAGAATTCCTGATTGCATAGCGGAAATAGTATTTTTCCCTACAACACCGTCAGGACGTGCAATCTCGATTCGAGGTAACTTTGCCGCCTTAGAGTATAGTGCTTCTGTAGCAATATTTATCCCTGGAGCAATAGCCCCTCCCATATACTGCTTATGTTCATTAACATAGCAGAACGTAGTTGCTGTTCCAAAATCGACTATTATTAGAGGACTTCCATAATCCTGAATTGCAGCTACTGCATTAACAATGCGATCAGCTCCTACCTCTTTCGGATTATCATATTTAATATTAAGACCTGTTTTTGTCCCTGGCCCAACAACTAAAGGTTTCAAGTTAAAATATTTATAGCACATTCTCTCTAAAGAAAACATTATTGGAGGTACTACAGAAGAAATAACTATTCCATCTATATCAGAAAACTTTAGTCCTACATGATCAAATAAGGATTTAATGATCATACCATATTCATCTTCTGTTTTATAACGATTTGTTTCAATTCTCCAATGATGCTTCAATTCTTCTTCCTCATACACACCTAAAACTATATTTGTATTCCCAATATCAAAGACAAAAATCATTTTGGTCACCACTTTTATTATATTCTTCTAGTTCATTATCATTTTCTCTCTAAACACTGGAAATATCATAACATAAACAAGAGTTGAGACAAAGTGTAAAGTAATTAACTATTTTTAATCAAAAAGAAAAAGGATACGTTGTTTAAACGCATCCTTTTTTTAGAGAAAATCCTTACTCTTTCGGATCTTCATTTTTATTAATATTTACTTTTACATCTTCTGATGGAGAAACATCATTACTAGCTGTTGAACGATCTGGTAATACACCTTTATTAAATAGGCTATTAATTTGTTCAGCATCCAATGTTTCAATTTCAAGAAGTGTTTCAGCAATAAGGTTAAGCTTCTCACGATTTTCCGTAAGAATCTGTTTCGCTCTATCATAACATTCTTTAATAATACGTTGAATTTCCAAATCAATGTCATAAGCAATAGCATCTGAATAGTTTTGCTCATTATTCAAGTCTCTACCAAGGAATACTTGACTTTGAAC
>DATMFU010000095.1:0-4066 GCA_035556015.1 Niallia sp.
TGATCATCCAGATATTAATGGGATTACGTTTACAGGGTCTGATGCAGTCGGTAAACAAGTTGGTTTAGGCGCACTAAAACGTGGTGCAAAATATCAATTAGAGATGGGCGGGAAAAATCCAGTTATCGTTGCTAACGATGCCGATATTGAACAAGCAGTAGAGGCAACTATTAGTGGAGGATTACGTTCCACTGGACAAAAATGTACAGCTACAAGTCGTGTAATTGTACAAAGTAAAATTTATGATGAGTTTAAAGAAAAGCTGATTGAACAAGTGAAAGAAATAAAAGTTGGAAATGGCCTCGAAAAAGATGTTTGGATGGGGCCTTGTGCAAGTGAAGACCAGCTTAACATGGTACTTGCCTACGTAGAAAAAGGTATCGAAGAAGGGGCTTCATTAGTTTATGGTGGTAAGCGCCTAGATGAAGGGAATTTGGCTGATGGTTTCTATATGGAGCCTACTATATTCGAAAACGTGACTAATGGTATGACTATCGCTCAAGAGGAAATCTTTGGTCCAGTACTTGCCCTTATGAAAGTTGAAACGTTAGAAGAAGCACTGAATGTTGCAAATGATGTAAAGTTTGGACTCAGTGCTTCCATTTTCACGAAATCAATTGGGCGTATGCTTTCATTCGTAAATGAGATGGATGCTGGTCTTGTGCGTATCAATGCAGAATCTGCCGGGGTAGAATTACAAGCACCATTCGGAGGAATGAAACAATCTAGCTCTCACTCTCGTGAACAAGGTCAAGCTGCAATTGAATTCTTTACTTCTATTAAAACAGTATTTGTAAAACCGTAACTCCATTCTTTAATCATTGTATGAAATTAAATAATGATAAGGAGGTGCATAACTATCACCTCGTTTGTTTTCATCTATTTTAATTGATTAGGAGATAAACAAATGCAAATTGAAACTAAAGAGCCCGTGCTTTCTACTGCACCAAAAAAAAATTGGAGATGGACGGTGGTAATCTGGTTAATTATAGGTGGGTTTATCAACTACCTAGATAGGGCAAATCTATCCATTGCTGCTCCGCAAATGATGAAAGAGTTACATTTAACAAAAACAGATATAGGACTTTTAGGTACAGTTTTTTCATGGTCTTATGCTTTAATGCAACTTCCTGCTGGTTGGCTAATTGATCGTTTTGGTACAAAAAAGATATATTCAATTGCAGTTTTGTGGTGGAGTGGAGCTACATTTATGATGGGACTCTTTAATAAGCTACCTTCATTTATTATTGTAAGGTTACTTCTAGGGGCTGGTGAAGCACCTTGCTGGCCAACAGGTGCAAAAATAACATCTTATTGGTTTCCAAAAAAAGAAAGAGGATTTGCAACAGGCCTCTGGGATTCGTCATCGAAATGGGGTCCTGCTATTGCTCCTCCTCTTTTAGTCGCAATCATGTTGGCTTTTGGATGGAGATCATTATTTTATATTACCGGTATTGCAGGAGTGTTATTTAGTATTGCTTTTTGGATTTTTTATAAAAACCCTGAGCATAGCAGAAAACTTTCTAAAGAAGAATTTGAATATATTCAATCAGAAGGTGCTGGCTTTGAGGAAAACCTAGTAAATTCAAAAATTAAATGGAGATCGTTATTTAAATACAAAACTGTTTGGGGAATGATTTTAGGATTCTTCTGTACCATTTGGATTTGGAATATCTTCTTAGTCTTCCTTCCTCTATATCTCGTTGAAGTGCATGGGGTTACGCTTCAAGAGCTAGGCATTTATGCAAGTATCCCGTGGGTGGGTGGAATATTTGGTGCTATTTTTGGAGGATATCTTACAAAAAAACTAGTAGATAAGGGCATAACGTCTCCAGTTAAGGCAAAACGTGCGCTAATTAGTATCTGTGCTATATTAGCTGCTATTGTGGTGATTTTTGTTCCTTTTGTGGATAGTCTTGCTATGAAAATAACTTTATTCACACTAGCACTTTGTTTTATTTCCGCAATTACAGGAAGTGCTTGGGCTCTTGCTGGTGATATTGCCCCTCCTTCTATGGTTGCATCTGTAGGCGCTATACAAAACTTTGGAGGTTATTTTGGAGGTGCACTCTCACCCTTTATAGCAGGTTTAATTGTAGATAAGACTGAATCTTACTCTCTTGCCTTCATATCAGGTGGTATTATTGCAGGATGTGCAGCACTTTGTTATTGGTTTTTAGTGAAAAACCCTATTCAAGAGAGAGTAGAATAATAAAATGACTATAAATAATGTGATATTAAGGAGGCTAAGCAAAGATTTATAATAACATTGCTTAGCCCATAATAACTAAATTCTTATTAGGTTAATTAAAGCATTTAAAAAGAAACAATTCTAGCTACTACACGTATCTAAAGAGACCCTTTATTAGAAGAAAGTCAATTCTTAACAAATAGAAGATATAGTAATCTCTTATTATCTTTTTGCCAAAATACAAAAAAATTATATTTAAACAATTAAGTTAAGTTTTTATATGAGCTTAAAAAATTTGTTTTTATTAAATTTTAAAAGGATGGAAATATAATGAAAAAAACAACAAGGTTTCATGGGGTAATTCCGCCTGTCTCTACAATAGTAGATCAAAATGAATGCTTAGATGAAAAAGGAATGAAAAATTTAATTGACTTTCTAATTGAGTCTAAAGTAAATGGGCTGTTTTTTTTAGGGTCGGGCGGAGAATTTAGTCAAATGTCAACTTCTTTAAGGAAGAAAGTAGCAGAATTTGCAGTTGAGTATGTAAATGGACGTCTGCCAGTTTTAATTGGCACTGGTACTCCAAGCACAAAAGAGACTATCTCACTAAGTATGCATGCAAAAGAAATAGGGGCAGATGGAATCGTAGTTATTAACCCATATTACTGGGCGTTATCTGAGGACAATCTCTTTCAGCATTTTGCTCAAATTGCTGAAAAAGTAGATATGCCCACCCTTTTATATAATTTCCCAGCATTAACAGGTCAAGATTTATCGCCGGAATTTGTTCTTAAATTAGTCGAATCTTATCCTAATATTGTAGGTATTAAAGAAACTGTTGATGCAGTCGCTCATACAAGGGAAATGATTTTAACTGTAAAAGCTACTCATCCTGATTTCGCTGTTTTCTCAGGATACGATGATCATTTTTTAAACACGTTATCTCTTGGTGGAGATGGCTCCATTCCCGGCACTGCAAATTTTGTACCAGAGCTTTCTATAAATATTTATCAATCTTTTATGGGAAAAGACTATGCTCGCGCAATTGAATCACATCGTCTATTGTCAGGTTTATTATCCTTATATCAAATAGATAAGCCTTTTGTAAGTGTAATTAAAGAAGCTCTTTCTTTAAGGGGGATAAAAGTTTCTACAAACATGATAGCTCCAGCTCGCGAACTTAGTGAAAGAAAGAAGGAACAAGTAGAACAAATACTAGGCCAGGCACTAGGGACAGAAAAAAATTTCATAAATTATTAATGAAAGATGTTGTTTTCGAGGAACCTATATTCTCCAATTAATAGAAGATAGTATGAGCAACATAAAAATATATCTTTTTTTATAAAAAATCTTATTAACGGAGGAATACATATGTCATTGCAATCCATATTTGGCGAAGAGGATGTATCTCTTTATAAAATTCAAACTCATTCGAAGGGAGCAGATGGTTCACTCCCACTTACACCCGAAATGTTGTTAGACTCACCAAGTGGTGACCTTTTTGGATTATCACAAAATGTTGGTATGGGCTGGGCACCTTCAAATCTACTTGGAAAACAAGTTCTAATTCTCGGTACTCAAGGTGGAATCAGGAATCATGATGGTACTCCAATTGCATTAGGCTATCATACTGGGCATTGGGAAATAGGTTTATTAATGAAGGCATCAGCCCAAGAGATCAGTAGACAAGGTGGCGTGCCCTTCGCAGGGTTCGTAAGCGATCCATGTGATGGGCGCTCCCAAGGAACTGCTGGTATGTTTGATTCCCTTCCTTTTCGAAATGACGCGGCTATAGTTTATCGAAGATTAATTCGCTCACTGCCTACTCGCAGGGCAGTTATTGGAGTAGCTACATGCGATAAAGGTCTTCCAGCA
>DATMFU010000096.1:0-3435 GCA_035556015.1 Niallia sp.
AAAATATATTGAACCGAAATTAACAACTATCTATTATCCAGTGGAGAAAATTGGGATGTGTGCAGTAGAGAGCCTTATAGCTAAAATTAATATAGGTTCTATAGAACCACCTACAGAAAAGAAGACCTTGGAATATGAATTAGTGGAAGGTGAATCCATATAAGGGAGAGTGAAAGAAGTGAACTTTATAGATAGTAAACTTTATGGACTGGTAGAGAAATTTGCCAACTTGTTGATCTTAAATGCATTATGGCTAATTTGTAGTTTACCTATTCTTACAATTGGCCCAGCTACTTCTGCCATGCTTAGTGTTGTAAGGCAATGGAAACTACATGAAGATACAAGTAGTGTCCGAAATTTTTTTCATTACTTTAAAGAGAACTTTCGCTATAGCTTTATTATTGGATTATTTTTTCTCGGTTACAGTGTTATTCTTTTCTTTAACTTATTTTACTTAAATCAAGATCAATCTGGAATAAAGATAATCATGCTTATTCCTTTATTAGTTATTACTTTTTTCATTTTATGCCTATCAGCTTATATATTTCCTATTATCTCACATTATAAATTGTCTTTTAAAAAGACCATACATAATGCCTTCTTTATGTCTATTTATTACTTTCCTACAACAATACTGTTATTCCTTATATTTTTCCTATTAGCAATGTTGGTAAAATATGTTCCTATATTATTGTTAGTTATTTTTAGTAGCGGAGGACTTATACAATTTAGCTTGTGTTATAGGGTATTTGAAAAAATTGGTGCATCTTATGAAGAAGTAACTATATAAAAGTGAGGCATTTAGTGTCTCACTTTTTACTATTATTAAATAATGTGAGACTAATTTGCTTTTGGTATAATTAGGATGAAACAATAAAGGGATGGTGAATTTGTTGAAGAATAATTTTGATGAAATAGTAAACAGAAGAAATACTTATTCAATCAAATGGGATGGGGGAAATCTCCTCAAACAAATTGGATTAACAAAGCGCTACGACGAAGAAACGATTCCATTATTTACTGCGGATATGGATTTACCTGTACCACAAAGCTTAGTAGATGCATTACATAAGACAGTGGATAACCGTATCTATGGATATTCCATTTTCCCAGATGAATATTATGAAGCAATTCAGTATTGGTTTAAGAAAAGGCATAATTGGGAGATTGATAGAAAGTCGATTGTATACAGTCCTGGGACAGTTCATGCAATTAATATGGCAGTTCGCGCTTATACGGAGCCAGGTGATGGTATCATTATTCAGCGCCCTGTTTATCCTCCGTTCACTTCAGCAATTCAAGATAATGGAAGAGTAGTTGTTAATAATGCTTTAAAAAGAGATGAAAATAATTATTATACGATTGATTTTGAAGACTTTGAGATGAAGGCATGTGAAGAATCAACCAAGATGTTTATACTATGTAATCCACATAATCCTACAGGTAGAATCTTCACACCAGATGAATTAAAACGTTTGTATGATATTTGTAAGAAGTATGATGTACTAATAGTTGCTGATGAAATACATGGTGACTTAATACGATGCGACCAACAATTTACACCGATTGCTATGGTTGCAGATGATAGTGAACTATTAATCACTTGTACTGCGATTAATAAAACCTTTAATGTCGCAGGTCTTCATTGTACGAACTTAATTATACCTAACGGAAAACTTCGTAATAGGTTAATCAAAACAATGGGCAACCAGTTAGCTTCCCCATTTACCATTGCGGCACTAATTGCTGTATATACGGAAGGGGAAGAGTGGCTAGAGGAATTAAAAGAATATATAGATGGAACGATGAAAATGGTGAAGGAATTTTTCGAGGAGCATATGCCGAAAGTAAAAGTCCAAATTCCAGAAGGAACATATATCATGTGGATGGATTTTTCAGGATATGGAATTACTCCAGAAGAAGTACATGAGCGTATCTATCATCGTGCCAATGTCATATTAGAAGATGGAAGTAAGTTTGGAGAAGAAGGAAATACATTCCAGAGAATCTGTATACCCTCCCCAAGACCTATTATTAAAGAAGCAATAGAAAGAATAGCAAGAGAGTTTTCAGATTTAATTTAATAAAAATGTGGGGTAGAGATGTTAATCGAAAGAGGGGACATTCTATCCCTTTTTCTTCATTTAACGAAAACAGCATGTATAAAATTTACTCAGTCAGAAGTAACTTCAGAGAGGGGTTACTTGAGCTTCAAAGATGTCGTTTTTTGTTGGAAGTTTTTCTAGAAAAGTTTGTGTATGGTTTACGAAAATAGCTAATATAATATATAATAGAGAGGAAGAGATTACCTTCTTTTGGGATTTCTTCTTATATAGTTTTATTTTGTTTTAATAAAAAGAAAGGATGATTTTTATTGTTATTCAACAGGCAGTACAAACCGAATTAATAAAAAAATATTGGGAAATGTATGAAAGTAAGAAAGAGAGGACGTACTTAGTAAACCCTTCCATGCCAATTATGTATTTTGGCAATAGCAAGAAATACTTTGAATCCCCCATCCGCATCATTACAGTTGGTCTAAATCCGTCAAGGCGCGATTTCCCTGACCCAGACCCTTTCCTAAGGTTTCAATCTATGAAACAAGACCATCACTACCAATTCAATCAACAGTATACTTCTGCACTTGACCAGTACTTTGAAAAAGCCCCATATAAAACATGGTATGACCCATCATATGAGCCAATATTGAATGGACTAAATGCTAGTTTCTATGGAGATAAGGAAAATACCGCTTTGCACACTGATATCTGTTCGCCACTAGCGACGAATCCTACTTGGGATAGTTTAACAAAAGAGGCGAAAAAGGATCTTCAGGCAGAAGGAGTTCAATTATGGCATGAGTTAGTGGAATACTTACAGCCAGATATTATTCTTATTTCTGTTTCAGGAGAACACTTATCAAAAATTCGCTTTGAAACAGTGAGTGATTGGGAAACTATTTATACTCTTCCTAATCAACGATACTTAATTAATAGTAAGAAAATACGAGTTGGACATAAAACAACAAGTATCTACTTTGGAAGAGCAGCAGAAATTCCATTTGGCTTAGCTTCATCAGAAGACAAAGTAGAAATAGGAAAACATATTCATTCTATAACAAATAAACAAGATCACCCAATTGTTCTTAAACCGTTTATTCACTCTGTTGTTGAATCAAAACAGCATGAAAGTGATTTATTTGGTTGGAATCAAGAGGCGAATTAATCCAAAAAGAGCACTCGATAATTATTTCGAGTGCTCTTTTTAAACGAACAATTTTTATAATGATTCTCCAATAAGTTTTTTATAATAGGCTACTGACAGCATTCCAAAAATAGAGTACAACAGAGCATAGAGTCCCATAACGATAATCATCGGTGTCCATAATTCTGTCCCAAAGAAAAACCACCCTGAGCGAACAGCAAAATAGCTATG
>DATMFU010000097.1:0-2620 GCA_035556015.1 Niallia sp.
GCTGACAAAGAAGTACTCGCTTTAACGTGTCATACTCACTCTTACAGAAAACTTTCGTTATATTCGATTGCTCTTCCATTATGCTTCATTCCTATCTTATTCTTTATATTAGTTTTTCCTAGTTTTAATGGATTATATCCGAGTAGAACTTTAATTTTGTAGGGGAAACTTAGTGATTATTCTTCATAAACAACCAAGATCAGGACGACATATATCAGTTATGCTTGAATTTATTAAAAAA
The DNA here is from genome assembly GCA_035556015.1 of Niallia sp. Classification (GTDB taxonomy): domain Bacteria; phylum Bacillota; class Bacilli; order Bacillales; family Cytobacillaceae; genus Niallia. The sequence continues at coordinate 242 of DATMFU010000097.1, forward strand.
TATTAAAGAATTGAAAAGCCTTCTTTGCTCTCTGCTGTGTTGGTACTCCTTAATTAAAATCTTTAAGTTATCGCGGTCTATCATTTCAATATTATTATGTTGAGCTGAAATTAAAGCCTTTTTAGTAAAAAAACGATTAGTAATTATTATTTTCTTTTGAACATTCCAATATCCAGCACCGCCACAAACTTCATTTACGGCATCAACGCCAACTGTACGTCCTTCTCCGTAACACTTAGCTTGTATGCCTACTTTTATTTTATCTTTTATAACAATTACATCGATACCGTAATCAGTATGGGGAGTAACTTCCGTATAATAACCCATTGCATCATATAGTTCTGCTAGGAATACTTCAAATTCTTTACCATCCATTTTATCTATGTCTTCAATATTTATTTGGAGTAGTTTTGAGTGCTTTTCAAATGGAAAAGAAGGAAGAGACATACTGGAGTCCTTATAACAAATTATCACTGAACGAATACCAATTAAGAGTAAAATAAATAAAAACAGTATGGCTAAAATCATTCCATATCGAAAAATTTCACCAATCATTATAACGGTTAAAAAAAGAAATATATAAAGAGTGGCCTTCTGTTTTGCTTTCCAGTATTTAATTCGATGTGTGTGTTGCAAAGCCTTATGTAAGGCCATATATCTAAATAGCCCTATGTTGATGACTATAAAGAAACTTAATAACACTATGGTTGTTGTTAGTTCATCTTGAAATGGGTGAATTTCCTCTGCAATTGCTACCCCTAATATAAATAATACTAGAACAGTTACAATTCTTGAGGAGATATTGGATTGTTTGATATTAAGCTGATTTTTAGGTTTTCGCCCCATGTCCACCATCCTTCTTGATTATGTTTAAAGCATAGTTTTACCCGTAAATTATGTTCATAATCAAAAATGGATTATGATCAAATCTTTAACAAAAAACCGTTTAGAACTATTTGCTATGGATAAAATAAATTTAATAAATTTTTAAAATTTAGGGGCGAAAAGGATGAGTGAAAAGCAACAAGTATTAGATGAATTGAAGCAAGCTAAACAATTACTTGGAGATATAAAAAGAATAGAAACTAAATTATCTAAGTATACGGCCTCAGTTTTTGGGACAACAAAGAATTCTTTATTAATTCTTTTAATATTAGGCATTCTTTATATTGGAATAACTTCAGATGGTAGTGTAAGAGGAAATTTATTACCTTTCCTTCTATTCAATTTAGCTGTACTCGTAGTTATACTGTATATTTATAGTGCGAAACTTACAAAAATTAAATTAGATGAAAACAAAGATCAAATAAATGAGTTAACACAAAAGAAAAAGGAAATGCAACAGTCTTTAACTTCCCTGAATATTGGATCCAGTTATTTGGAAATGGAAATATTAAATAAGTTTGAGTATTACGTAAGGAATAATTTAGCGGGGTCATTAAAAGAATGTGCCCAAGAATATGTAAGAGAACTTGAACGAGAAGAACAAATGAATGAGTTAAAGAAAATCCAAGCTAATCAGGATAAATTGCTAGATGAATTAAATCGGATAAAAGAAAATTAATGGCGCATTTTAAATTGAGAATTTCAAAATAAGTATTAAAATAGGCTAAGGTTAACTCAAAAAATAAGCAAAAAAGTTGAAATCATGGTTTCTTTTAATTGTTATATTTTACAATCTGCATATGTGATAAATGTTCATGAGTACTCCTTGTTGAGAATTCTTTAAAGTAGTTAATTATTAATTCTATTGAATAGTGAATTCAGTAATTAGAGTGTCTATTGTTGCCTAAGACAATATAGATTTTTTTATTGAGCTATCCATTCTGGATGGCTCTTTTTTGCCATGGTTAAATAAATCTTGTTTTTTCTAAAAAAACACCCCTAAATCGTTAGATTTGATGTCTAACAATTTAGGGGCAGTTCAATACAGTAAGTATTTCGTGCAATCCTTATTAGCACCAAACAATGACTTCGTATGGTGAGGTTTGCGCAGGGATACTTCTTGTCGTAGGACCATAAATAACAATGAGGTTATGGTTGGCGGGATTTTGAGTAAAAGGCTGCCAATTTCTTAACGTAATCGGAGTATTTGGAGTTAGATTTAATCTTAATTGCCCATCTCGGCTAACTAATTGGCTGTTGAAAAAATCAACTTTCACATTTTCAACGTTGTTTTCTTTCACAATAATTAGTGCCTGATATTGCGGAGGATATATTAAAGGTACTGGTGCATCCCCATCATAGTATCCTGTAATTGTATCACCAGGATTCACAATTTCAGCGTAAACAAAGTACGTATTAGGGGAGACGACAAAGTTTACGATATTACCTTGTGTATCTTCCACAGTCATCAATTTAGTACAACCTGCATCCGCA